>NZ_JAKUKD010000016.1:0-6640 GCF_024197625.1 Shewanella sp. KJ2020
ATTAATTGCTGCCATTGTGCAGCGTTGCGGTAAGCGCGCTTTGTCATATCACTCTCCTGTTATGGTGAGTGCACAGCTTATCGCGCGATCGTTAGTGGGGATAGGACGTCCTAAAATGGACGCTTACACTTTTAGAATGTGAAATCAAGGCGATACATACTGAAAGCAAGCAATCTGCAGGGGCGAGAAGTATCGCAACAATCGCCTCTGAACGTGGCTTTACGTTAAGTCGTTATCGGGCGACTCGGTTAATGAAAAAGCTCGGATTAGTGAGTTGCCAACAACCTAGACACCGCTATAAAAAGGCTGAAAATGAGCATGTGACCATCCCTAATTTACTCAAGCGACAATTTGCCGCTGTCGAACCAAACACCGTTTGGTGTGGCGATGTGACGTATATTTGGGCGGGTAATCGTTGGTGCTATTTAGCGGTTGTGCTGGATTTATTTTCGAGAAAAGCCATTGGCTGGGCGATGTCATTTTCACCGGATACTGAGTTAACGGTGAAGGCCTTAGACATGGCCTTTGAATCTCGTGGGAAGCCTAAAAACCTGATATTTCATTCAGATCAAGGCTGCCATTATACCAGCCTGAAATACCGTCAGCGGCTGTGGAAATATCAAATCACCCAGAGTATGAGCCGTCGCGGTAACTGCTGGGATAATGCGCCAATGGAGCGATTTTTCAGGAGTTTAAAAACGGAATGGATCCCGACACAAGGCTATAAGAGTTTTAGCGAAGCTAAACAAGATGTGACCGATTACATCATTGGTTATTACTGTGAAGTCAGGCCACATCATTACAATGCAGGATTGAGCCCAAATGAATCAGAGCGACGATTTTGGGAAGATTCTAAAGCTGTGGCCAAATTTAGTTGACCACTACACAGCGTTTAGTTATAGGTAGTGTTGATGAGAGAATCACAGTATCAACCCTTGAAGCGGGTAATGCTATTGCATGTGGTTTATCACGACAAACCAATGAAGTTAAAGAGTTAATAAGTTCTATTTTGTTACCAACGGGAAAACAGCGTCGCAGTATGATAGTTGATACGCAAAAAGTGCTAACCGTTGATAAGACAGGCGATATCACAAAACCACAGCATCCAGAGTTTTCCTCTAAACTGATTGAGTTACTGGGTGCAGTTGATTTACTCGATAGGATAAAAGATCCTGATATATTTCAACAAGCCGCAGGGCTAGAAGATCCCATTAGCTTTTTGAGGCAAAAAAAATTAATGCTTGATGATCCGTTAAATGACCTGTGTTAATAGCCTTCGAAAAGATTATCACAACCTTAAATACTGTAATCTACATAATTTCGTCTAAAATTTAGTCATTGAATAACTAATAATATATTTAGGGGGGAAGAATGATACTTCCCCTAGCCTTTCCTAATGAAATCTTGTTTAGCCGTCTCGTCCGTCATTTCACCTTAACTGGCATGACTATCGAGAATTACCTTTCGACTGTATTCGATAATCACAAGGTAACTATTCACCCTTATTTGACTGCTGGACTTTCACAACTCAGTAAGTTTAGCCAGGAGTCACCAGTTGAACTGATGAGTGAGCAGACGCTTGCGCCCTTGTTTATTCATTTCTTGCCATCTTATCAATCAACTATTTCATCAGGGCTAGTGTCTAGTAACGCGGCTTATGCCATCAGGGCATGTCAGTTAACAAGTGTAAAAGAAAAAGAGTCTTTATCCATTAAGTTTTGTCCCCAATGTGCAATAGAAAATATCCAAGAGTTTGGTACATCGTATTGGCATCGTTCTCATCAAATCCCTGGTATCGAGTCCTGCTATAAGCATCAAGTATGGCTAGTTCATCTTCCCCTAGTTGAAAGGTCAAAGCTGAGCCATGGTTTCTTACCTCAAGTGGAAAATCAAAAACAAAGCAGTTTACTTAGTTATGATCTGGCAAAATATACCGCGAGTTACCTTGAAGGTGTAAGCAAAAAAAATCAGAGCTTCAATTTGAAAGACATAATCACCAAGCTCGATAAATTAGGTTTTGTCGCTAAAAATGGGCATTTTCGTAGGAAAAGATTAGTTGAAGATTTCTATCAATTTACTCAAGACCTAGCTTACCAGTCACAACATCTGTTACCTGAGTCATCAACAGACTTTAGATATGTTTCGTATTTGCTTTCAGGTAAGGTTTCTCAACATCCATTTAAATACCTCTTGTTGGGATTCTGGCTATCTAAGCATTTGCCTTGTGAAGAGCATAATGAATCTACGTTAAATGACTCAGCTCCAACAGATCAACTCGAAAGCAAGTGTATTGCATTACTGCACCAAGGTGAATCGATGGCCAGTGTGGGGCGGCTTATTGGTAAAAGCCGTTGTTATGTAAAAGCCCTCGCATTAAGGCTTAATATACCTTTTAACCTTAAACCTAAACTGATAACCGAGGATATGAAATTTAAGATTATGTTTCTTGCTAGAAAAGGCTTTCATCGCAACGCCATTGCAAAACGAGTGGGCATATCTGTTGGATGTGTTGAGCAGCAAATTTCTACATTGCCGGAATTGGTTCAATGGCGTAAGCAATGCCGACATGAGTCTAAAAGGCGAAGATACAAGTTTCAAATCATCAGATTTATCCAGCGTAAACCAAAGGCTATTCGACAACAGATTAAGTTTTCATGTAATGCGGCTTTTTTTTGGCTTTATGCGTATGAAAAACAATGGTTAGAAAAGCATCTTCCTACAGCTCACAGACCGGTTGCAAAGCCAAGAGTCGATTGGCATCAGCGAGACCAAATGTTAATACCTAAGATTTGCGCTATTATGGAAAAGCATCAAAATCAGTTATCAAGAACGCAACTTGATAAGCTGCTTGGAGGTCATGGTTGGTTAACTAAAAAAAAGCATAAACTTCCAAACTCGTTAATAAAGTATCAGAACCTATATCAAGATAAAAAAATAGCCTCGTACTCTAAACGAGTAAGAATGGAGTCAATAGCTTGAGCTTGGTAGTACGGAAGATCTTCACTTAACTTTTTCATATTTCTGTCACATATATTGTTTTTTGACTGGGAGAATTTAGTTATAGCCCATGGTCCAGCTGGTAGGTATATCAACTGACTAGCTGAGCATTCTTCATAACTGATATTTTGAGTAATAGCACATTTGCCACAGATTAAGTCTTTGTTTTTTAAAAGCCAGCGGTCATCGCTTTGAACTATCTCATCAATATACTTCACGTTAACAAGCTTCATCTTATTGATAAGACATTCCATTATCTCTTCATAGTTTTGTTCAATAGCTTCTTCTATAACCGAGTTTTGGTTAGATGTCATATACTCTCTGAACCGCCATTTAGACAGAACCTGCCTCCCCAGCGTGGTAAGAAACCCATAGTCTACTAGCTCTATATAATTGTTTGGATAATATTCCTTTGCTATCAGGTCGTTGATCAAAGCTGTTTTAGCACAAGGTGCAAATTTTAAGATTATTGGTGTAAGTTTTGGTCGGCCGACATTACGATCGTCATGTTCTGTAAGTTCACGAGAGTGGCTTGGCGTTTCTCCTTTAAGGACTTGTTTAACCGCCTTAACTACGCAGTTTAAAGGTAGTCCCCAGCCAAAGCCTTGCAATGGTTTGGAGTGGATTTCGCACCAAATATTTTCGCTCCAAGTTACTGTGAAAAATGCAAATCCATTTCTTTCAATTTGGTGGAATATACAGTTAATGCAATATTTCACGATCATCGGTTGACCTGCGTAGTGCTTTTCTTTTTCAGGACAAAAGACATCTCGAAATAAAAGTCGTCCATTAGACCCATTTTTATCACTAGGGATAAAATTTCTAAAATGGCTTCCGAGTACACCGTTTATGAGCTCACATGAATAACTCTCCTCAAATACTTTTAGAAGTTCATGCCTACTGAATCCTTCAAATTCCTTACAGGTAGAAAGAGGAATGCTTGGTTTGCTTCCCCACCCTCCGGAGGTCAAAACAGTTGAAAAATCAGAATGCCCTATCCTATTTAACACTCTGAAAATAAAGCTATGTAATGATTCTCCTAAAGCAGGGCCAAGTCCAGTACGGTTTCTTTTCATGAATCGAACCATTAATTACCTAGTGATAGTGCCATATACTGGAAGTACATCTTGTGGGTGTCAACGCCAGTTTAAAATTGACCCTCCCACATAATTATTTTTTACCGTCAGTCAGCGTTGCTAACACTGTAGGGATAGCCTCTGCAACCTTCTTTCCTCTGTGTCGATAGCTCTCACCGCTGCTCAGCATGATATGCGAGTGATGGCGCAGCCTATCCAGTAACGCTGCAGTTACTAGTTTGAGCATTACATCGGCGGCGGTAATGAAGCGAGTTGTCAAGTCTAGCTGGACAGCCAATCGACCTTTTCCTGAGGCGTATTTTTATAGTGGCGCTTTGGGATAACTGATGTCCCGCCTTTAGCTGCGGTAAATTGACGAAAAGCATCACTGTCATAACCTTAATCTGCAATCACAGTGTAAGTGCTTAACTAGGTTGGGAGCGTGTGTAATATCGTGTTTCTAGCCTTCTGAAAATTAGAAATAATTCGACAATACTGCACTGTCTACTGCTAAGTAAATTTTGGTTTAATTATCGGTGAGCCTTAATGTTTCTACTTTAAATTAAGCGGTATGGATTTTACTTATATTCTGTATTGATATGGTTAACCTCGTTAAATTATTTTACTCACTTATCAAGATGTCCAAACGTGCTGGTACGGGATCGGTAGTGTTCAAATTTCTGTGTCATTTCTTTAAGCTATACCAAAAAGAGATGATTTATGACCACACCTACTTTTGATATCAATGCTGCCATTCAAGCACTACGTGAAGGTAAAGACCTCACAGGCAAGGATGGCATCTTAACCCCTTTGATTAAGCAACTCACTGAAGCGGCTTTAGTCGCAGAGTTGGATGGCCACTTGGCGAGCACTGAAGGCGCCAATCGTAAAAACGGTAAAACCACTAAAACGGTTAAAAGCCCCATTGGCAACTTTGAGTTGAACACGCCCAGAGACAGAGCGGGCACCTTTGAACCTCAATTAGTCAAAAAGCACCAAACCCAACTTGCCGATGAAATGGAGCGTAAAATCATTGCTTATTTTCATTAGGCTCCAGCTATCAAGATATTCCTGCGAATATCTAAGACATGTATGGCATGTCGGTGTCCAACGGTACGGTGCGCCATTACTGACAACTTACTCCCTGAGCTTCAGGCATGGTGTGAACGCGAGCTAGAGCCGCTTTATCCCGTCATATGGCTCGATGCCATTCACTATAAAATCAAAGAGAACGGTCGCTTTATTAGCAAGGCGGTTTACACCATTTTGGCCCTTAACGTCGAAGGTAAAAAAGAGCTATTAGGCCTATATCTGTCTGATAATGAAGGGGCTCACCATTGGTTAAGCGTGCTAACCGACTGTATAACCGTGGGGTGAAAGACATCCTCATCGCCTGCGTTGATGGCCTTAAAGGCTTTCCTGAAGCGATTGAAACCATTTACCCGCAGACGGAAGTGCAACTGTGTGTCATCCACCAAATTCGTAACTCGATGAAGTATGTTGCTTCTAAGCATCAAAAGGCCTTTATGGCGGATTTAAAGTGCGTTTATAAGGCTGCAACCTTGAATACGGCCGAGATGGCACTGGATGAGCTGGAGACAAAATGGGGCGATAAGTACCCCGTGGTGATTAAATCATGGCGCAACAAGTGGGCGCTGCTATCGGTGTATTTCAAATACCCAGACTGCCATTTTCACCACCAATGCAGTTGAAGCGGTACATCGACAATTCAGGAAGTTAACCAAAACGAAGGGCAGTTTTGCTAACGAGAACAGTTTACTCAAGCTGCTTTACGCGGGTATATTGAAGGCCTCTGAGCGCTGGACCCACCCCATCCAAAACTGGAATTTGACGCTATCACAGCTCTCAATCCATTTTGAGGGGCGCTTAGAAAACCATATCGATCTGTGAAATTAACCTGACACAGAATTATTAACAGCCTCACGGGATCATATAACTTATCCGCGTTTCTCAAATTTAGTCTATTTTAAAGTTAGGCATTATTAAAATATTTTTACTTCTCCTAGGGCTTTTGGATTTTGATTTTTGAACATAAAATAAAGGCTTAGAACCACTCAACACATGTTCCGCATAGGCCAATTGCCTTCTCTTTTTTTCTTCTGCTAGCTTGTCATATTCTGCACTCATATCGCTTCCTACTTAAAAGCATCTATTGGTAACAGTAAGATTAGTAGTTTCGTCTAGGAATTACACGTTAAAAATGGTTTTGATTGACGATTTAGCTTTTAGGGGGAACATTCTCTTTGAGCCTTGTGCGTAGTCCTGAGCCTTACTTCTGTAGTTAACATGGGCAAACGCTCTCGCGATCTATTAAATATGGCTTAATATCAATTGGTTATCTGTATCGTTAAACATACATTCAATCTGGTTAATGAAAATTAGCTTAATGCGTAGTTTGGGTAGTCATTCCCTTCTAAGGGGCTCTTCTCTGAACATGGTGGAATAGGTATAGTTCTAGCCAAATTCCTCTTAAATTTCAGTGATGAGTGAAGCTGCTTTATATCAACAAATCTTGGGGCTAAAGGCACCTTGGGTCGTATCCAGTG
>NZ_JAKUKD010000017.1:0-78233 GCF_024197625.1 Shewanella sp. KJ2020
ACTCACCCGTCCGCCGCTCGCCACCTCAGAAGTAAACTCCCTTGTGCTGCCGCTCGACTTGCATGTGTTAGGCCTGCCGCCAGCGTTCAATCTGAGCCATGATCAAACTCTTCAATTAAAGTTTTTTGTTTCCGAAGAAACGGCTCAATGAATTCTGATTTTTTGTTTCAACTTAAAAGCCAAAACAAACTGTACATATTGCTATGAACACTCATTATTACATTGATTTAATTCTTTGACTGCCAACCCTAAGGTTAAGCAGTTTCGATTAACTCAACACCTGTGAGTGTCCACACAGATTTGCTTGATATATTGTTAAAGAGCGTTGACCATTCGCTTACACACTCAGTGTTTTCAGCGGGTCAGGGCTGCGTATTCTACGCATTCCCATTAGTGCGTCAAGTAGTTTTTTCAACTTTCTTAACTCTCATCGTGTAGCTCGCTAACCGATGAACTGCTTAGCTTTCTTGGCTTAACTTGCGTTTCGCTGTCTGCCGTGTCAGTGGATGCGCATTATAGGGAGCTGCAGATTTTGTGCAAGGGCTTTTTTGAGAAATTTTGATCTTTTTTCAATGGTTTCAGTTAGTCACAAAATACCCACTATTTATCCTCAGACTTATCCACATAAAGGTGCATAACGCTTAAATTTCAAACTATTTATTGCGTAATCCGCTTCAAGACCAATTTAAGATCCTGAGGATAGAGCCAATTTAAACTGAGATGGGCATTACGCTAGAGAAAAACGAAAAAGGATAGAGATGAAAAAGGCGACTTAGTTAAGTCGCCTTTTGCTTTAGTGTATTTACGGTCATCAATGACAGTGAATTAACTCAATTTACCGTGACACTGTTTATATTTACGGCCAGAGCCACAGGGGCAAGGATCATTACGACCAACCTTCTCACCATCACGGACCATTGGAGTATGACCAGCTACTACTTCAGGCTCGGCATCACCACCGACGAGTGACTCAGCTGCAGCATGTTGGTAATCCCGTTGGATCTTGGCATCTTCTTCACGGCGACGGGCTTCCATCTCTTCGACATCAGATTGAGCTTGCACTTGTACTTTTGACAACACACTGATGACGTCGTGCTTCAAGGTTGTGAGCAATTGTTGAAATAGCTCAAACGACTCGCGCTTATATTCTTGCTTTGGATTCTTCTGTGCGTAACCACGTAGGTGGATACCTTGACGCAGATGGTCCATCGCCGCTAAATGTTCTTTCCACAGGCCATCGAGAGTTTGTAGCATTACGGCTTTCTCGAACTGACGTAATACTTGCGCGCCAACCATTTCTTCTTTTGCCTTATAGGCATCTGACCAAGAGGTGATAATACGCTCACGTAGACTCTCTTCGTGCAGATCGTCTTCTTTATCTAACCATTCTTGGATAGGTAATTTGAGCATAAACTCTTGATTGAGACGTTGCTCTAGACCTGGAACATCCCATAACTCTTCAACCGATTGTGGTGGGATATACTGGTCGATTACCGCACCAATCACATCGTCTTGGATGTTTTGAATAGTATCTTCAATACTTTCGGCATCCATCAGCTCGTTACGTTGAGCATATACAACCTGGCGTTGGTCGTTGGCCACATCGTCAAACTCGAGTAATTGCTTACGGATATCGAAGTTACGTGCTTCAACTTTACGCTGGGCGTTTTCGATAGCACGGGACACCCATGGATGTTCGATCGCTTCGCCTTCTTCCATCCCCAATTTTTTCATCATGCCAGAGACACGATCCGAGGCGAAGATGCGCATTAAGCTATCTTCCATCGATAGGTAGAAACGTGAAGACCCCGCATCACCTTGGCGACCCGCACGGCCACGTAACTGGTTATCGATACGACGAGATTCATGACGCTCGGTACCTAAAATATGTAAACCACCGGCGGCAACTACGGCATCATGGCGCACTTGCCAATCGGCTTTGATCTTGGCTTTTTGCTCTGGAGTTGGATTATCGAGGGCATCGATTTCCATATTCCAGTTGCCACCGAGCACGATGTCAGTACCACGGCCGGCCATGTTAGTGGCAATGGTCACAGCGCCAGTACGACCTGCCTGTGCCACAATTTCCGCTTCTTTTTCGTGGAACTTAGCGTTAAGTACTTGGTGTGGGATCTTTTCCTGCACCATCAAACGAGCTAATAACTCAGATTGCTCGATAGATACTGTACCTACCAATACTGGCTGGCCACGTTCACGACAATCTTTGATATCTTTGATAATCGCTTGATAT
Organism: Shewanella sp. KJ2020; assembly: GCF_024197625.1. Lineage (NCBI taxonomy): Bacteria > Pseudomonadati > Pseudomonadota > Gammaproteobacteria > Alteromonadales > Shewanellaceae > Shewanella > Shewanella sp. KJ2020. The sequence continues at coordinate 2,252 of NZ_JAKUKD010000017.1, forward strand.
TTTTCATTGGCGGTTAAGTAAACCAAGTCCGCCATATCCTTACGCACCATTGGACGGTTTGTCGGCACTACGACAGTGTCTAATCCGTAGATGTGTTGGAATTCAAACGCTTCAGTATCGGCAGTACCTGTCATACCCGCCAGCTTCTCATATTGACGGAAGTAGTTCTGGAAAGTGATCGAAGCCAAGGTTTGGTTTTCGTTTTGAATGTGTACGCCTTCTTTGGCTTCAACGGCTTGATGTAAGCCTTCTGACCAACGACGACCCGGCATAGTACGGCCAGTATGCTCATCGACGATGATCACTTCGCCATCTTGGACTATATAGTCAACATCGCGCTCGAATAACGTATGAGCACGCAGGGCCGCATTAACATGGTGCAATAATGAAATATTGGCAGCCGAATAGAGTGAATCGCCTTCGGCTAACATGCCACGCTCGATCAGCAGATTTTCGACTTTTTCTTGACCGCGCTCGGTGAAATGCACTTGTTTGGCTTTTTCATCGATGCTGTAGTCACCCTCACCCACATATTCTTCCGAGTCTTCTTTATCTTGACGGATAAGACTTGGGATCAGGGTGTTGATCTTGATGTATAGCTCAGAGCTATCTTCAGCGGCACCAGAGATAATCAACGGCGTACGCGCTTCGTCGATTAAGATTGAGTCGACTTCGTCGATCAGGGCGTAATGCAATGGACGTTGAACACGCTCTTGTGGCGAGAACGCCATATTATCGCGCAGATAGTCAAAGCCGAATTCGTTGTTAGTACCGTAGGTGATATCGGCATTATAGGCGGCTTTCTTTTCATGCTGACCAAGACCAGCCACGTTGATGCCGACGGTCAAACCGAGGAATTCAAATAGTGGACGGTTATTCTCGGCATCACGGCGTGCCAAATAATCGTTCACTGTAATGACGTGCACGCCTTTTCCCGTCAGCGCATTTAAGTAAGCGGGCAAAGTTGCCGTTAAGGTTTTACCTTCACCGGTACGCATCTCGGCAATACGGTTGCTATCGAGCACCATGCCACCGAGCAACTGCACATCGAAGTGGCGCATTTCGAACACACGCTTCGATGCTTCACGAACGGTGGAAAATGCCTCGGCCATAATCGCTTCGAGGGTTTCACCTGCTGCTAAACGCTCACGAAACTCGGCGGTTTTGGCCTTTAACTCGTCATCGGTTAATTTTTCATAATCGGCTTCAAGCGCATTAATCTGATTAACGACTTTTTGTAAACCTTTAAGGGTACGGTCGTTACGACTACCAAATACTTTTGTCAGTAATTTACCAAACATCTGAATCACTTATTCTCTGTAGGCCAAGTCCATGATGGAACCTAGAAGCCAATGTTTCAATTAACTTGCTTTGCGGTAGACAAACTTCTGTGGATCTATCTGCTGTCCGCCACGCAACACTTCATAATGTACATGGGCCCCTGTCGAGCGCCCAGTACTTCCCATACTGGCGATGGTATCGCCTTTTGCGACCACATCACCTACAGTCACTGACAAAGCTTTATTATGGCCATAGCGAGTACGTAACCCATTACCATGGTCAATTTCGACCAACTCACCATAACCGAACATATTCCCAGCCCAAGTCACCACCCCTGAGGCAGTCGCGACAACTTTCGCCCCTTCTCGGCCAGTAAAATCTATGCCTTTATGCATGGTTCTGCGACCGTTGAAAGGGTCATTACGTAATCCGTAGGGCGATGAAAGCCAACCTTTATCGAGTGGCAGCCCAGATACATAACGCTCTTCATCTATATGGAGGTTAGATGACACTGTTTCAAGTAGTGACAGTTGAACATTATTGTTATCAATTCGTGAGGCGAGCTTATCCATATCGTCGATAAGCTGTCCAAGTTCGATGTTAGTGCCTAGTTCGCTCAAGCCACCGACACCCACCTCGGATGAAAAATCGAAATCATCTTCGAGTTTATTTCGTTCGGCAACTTGTTGACCCAAGGCTTCGAGACGAGTGACTTTTGCTTGCATACGGGCAACATGAGTCACTAGCATGGCTAGTTGAGACTCGGTAGCACTCTTGAGTTCTAAGACTTGTTTCTTCTGTTGTTCACGTTGGATACGATCATTATCAACACTGGCTTGCTGATCTTCAAATCGAGCGGAGTTGTGTTGATAAATACCGGCACCTGTAGCCAACAATAACATGGGTAGGAGCAACCAGCGTTTACTGGGTTGCCAGCGCGTGACGCCATTCCGACCTTGAATAAATACTGTTACACTCATAGCCTAATTCAGCCATCTTATTATCATATGAAAAAGCCCCCTCAAGATCTCAGCCAATTACTACACCAGTCGGGTAAATTACCCGACATCGCTGAGAAAGCGGAACTACTTTTGTATCTGGATCAGCATGTGAAGCAGATTGTCGCAGGTCCTATTGCGGAACAGCTGAAAGTCGCTAACTTCCGCCAGGGTGTTCTTGTAGTTGAAACCACTTCGGCAGCCTGGGCCGCACGAATTAATTTCCAAAAGTCGAAGCTACTCGCGCAACTTCAAGCAGAAACGCTCCCAATCCTTACCGCAATTGAAGTCAAAGTCAACCCGAGATTAGCAATGTATGATGCAAAGCCTAAACAAGCTCACAAAGAAATGAGCCCTGTTGCGGCGGAACATATTGCCGCGCTAGCAGAAAATGTGAGTGGCACACTGGGCGAAAAACTAAAACGGCTGGCCTCATTGGCCAGCCGTAATAAATAAACTCACACTTTTTTAAGCAAATACGGCGCCACCTGGCACAGTAAAGCTGACGGGAACATCGGCTTCTTTTTCAAAGCTGACTAACTCCCACGCATCCTGTTGCGCCAGCAGTGCTCGCACTAATTGGTTATTCAGTGCATGACCCGTTTTATAGGCTGTGAACTCACCTAAAATGGCGTGTCCGGCTACGTAGAGATCACCAAATGCGTCTAAAATCTTGTGCTTAACAAACTCGTCCTCATAACGCAGGCCGTCGGGGTTGAGGACGCGGTATTCATCAAGCACAACCGCATTTTCCATGCTGCCACCTAATGCAAGGTTGTTCGCACGCAGATACTCGATATCACGCATAAAACCGAAAGTACGGGCACGGCTGATATCTTTCACAAAAGCAGATGTTGAGAAGTCCATCACCACATGCTGTTGACTGCGAGCGATCTCTGGGTGAGCAAAGTCAATTTTAAAATTGACTCTAAAACCTTTAAAAGGTTTTAACTCGGCCCACTTATCACCATCTTCAACACGCACAGGGCGCTTAATCTTTAAGTACTTCTTAGGTGCAGCCTGCTCTTTAATACCGGCAGACTGTAATAAGAAGACGAATGGGCTCGCACTGCCATCCATAATAGGGATTTCAGGTGCGTCCACTTCGATTACGGCGTTGTCTATGCCTAAACCTGCGAGTGCAGCAAACAAATGCTCAATAGTCGAAATTCGAATACCTTCGTCATTGACAAGAGCCGTGCACATAGTAGTTTCACGAACTTGTTCCGCCTTCGCAGGAATTGCAACGGCAGGACTCATATCGGTACGCACAAGTACGATCCCTGTATTAACTGGTGCGGGCATAATGCTCAAGGTGACCTTATTGCCGGAGTGTAATCCGACGCCGGTAGTTTTCACCATTTTTTGAACAGTTCTTTGAAATATCATTCAGTTACCCGTTTAAATTCGAATTGCAAAGCCTAATATTTGTACACCCAGCGGCGGCAAAACAGCCACAGAGATATGACATGGTAACATAACTTAACCATGTCATACAAATGCAGCTATCCTGTGGTATCGCTCGACAACGAGTGACACCACAGAATACACGCTGGACTCAAATGCCCTTATTAATCAGCTTGCTTACGCAAAAACGCTGGAATATCAAGGTAATCCAATTCATGCTTCGTTGAAGGTGCAGGTGCCGGAGCAGGTTGAGCCGCCGTTGGCAATACATTGCCCTTTGGTGCAGCATAGCTCACATGGGCAACTTCTTCGACATAAGCTTCAACTTTTGGTTCCACAACGACAGGCTCAGGGCGAGGTGCAGGCTTAGAAACCAATTGGATATCAGGACGCTTTTCAGCACCGATACCGGTTGCAACCACTGTAACACGCAGCTCATCGCTCATTTCTGGGTCGATAACCGCACCCACGACCACAGTCGCGTTGTCAGAGGCGTAAGCCTTAACATGGTTACCGACAGTTTCGAATTCTTCGATACTCATATCCATACCTGCGGTAATGTTAACTAACACACCACGGGCACCGGCTAAGTCGATATCTTCTAATAATGGGCTGGCAACGGCAGCTTCCGCCGCTTCTTCTGCACGGTCTTCACCGCGAGCGACGCCTGTACCCATCATGGCATTACCCATTTCAGACATCACAGTCTTCACGTCGGCGAAGTCGACGTTAATCAAACCTGGACGAGTGATAAGCTCAGCAATACCTTGTACAGCGCCAAGTAACACGTTATTCGCTGCAGCAAATGCATCGAGTAATGAAGTGCCACGGCCCAATACTTTTAATAATTTCTCGTTCGGGATCGTGATTAACGAATCCACGTGCTTAGCGAGCTCGGCGATACCTTGCTCGGCATAAGCCATACGCTTTTTGCCTTCGAAGGGGAAAGGCTTAGTCACAACCGCAACGGTAAGAATACCTTCTTCACGGGCGATTTGCGCCACGACTGGCGCAGCACCTGTACCTGTACCACCGCCCATACCTGCGGCGATAAAGATCATATCCGAGCCTTTAATTGCGGCACGAATGTTCTCGCGATCTTCTTCAGCGGCTGCACGACCCACATCCGGGTTAGCACCTGCACCTAGGCCTTTAGTGACATCACGGCCTAATTGAATTGTTGAGCCAGCACTGGATTTACGTAGTGCCTGCGCGTCTGTGTTGGTAACGACAAACTCAACACCTTCAATGTTGTGTTTGACCATATGTTCGACAGCATTACCGCCGCCGCCGCCAACGCCGATGACTTTAATCACCGCGTCATCTGAGTGAGTGTCCATGATCTCAAACATTGTCTGATCTCCGTGTTGCCTGCGTTATGAAAATTAAAATTCGCCCTTAAACCAGCTTTGGACCCGATTCCAAGCACTGGTTACCCCTTGACGCTCAGGACGTTCGAATTGACGTTCGATCACCCGTCTTGCACCGTAGTGAAGCAGCCCGACTCCAGTGGAGTAAATAGACTGATCCACGTATTCATATAACCCTTTGATCGGTAGCGGTGAAGCCACCCGAACTGGCATGCCGAAGGTTGCTTCCGCAATATCGACGACGCCTTGAATCGACGCTGTGCCACCCGTGAGCACAATACCTGCGGCGATTTGGTCTTCTAAACCACTGTCTTTTAGCTCCTTGAGCACTAACTCAAACAGCTCTTGATATCTTGGCTCGACCACTTCAGCCAGTGTGTGACGTGACATGCTACGCGATGGACGCCCGCCTACAGAGGGCACTTCGATACTGTCTTCACGGCTCACCATGGAGCTGCGCGCACAGGCGAATTGCACTTTAATTTGTTCGGCATGTGACGACGGCGTGCGGAAAATCTTCGCAATATCGTTGGTCACTTGGTTACCCGCAACTGGCACAACTGCACAGTGACGCAGGGCGCCATTGGTATACACCGCAATATCCGTAGTACCACCGCCGATATCGACGATACACACACCTAGGTCTTTCTCATCGAAGGTCAACACAGCATCGGCCGAGGCGATTCCAGAGAACACTAAATCATCCACTTTTAAACCGCAGCGCTCAACGCTCTTAGTGATGTTCTTCGCCATATCATTGGCGCAGGTCACTATGTGTACCTTGGCTTCCATCCGCATTCCTGACATACCGATAGGGCTGCGAATACCGTCTTGTACGTCGATCGCATATTCCTGCGGCAGTACGTGTAAGATGCGACGTTCCGTCGGGATCTTCACCGAGCGAGCGGTGTGGATCACGTTATCGACATCTTCCTGTGTCACTTCTTCATCGTTAATCGACACCATGCCATTTTCGTTTTGGCAGGCGATATGTTTGCCTGAAATGCTCAGGTAAACCGATGACACTTGACAATCCGCCATTAATTCCGCTTGATCGAGCGCGCGTTGTACACTGCGCACGATGGAGTCTAAATCGTTAACGCCACCTTTATCCATCCCCCTTGAAGGATGATTACCAAGGCCGACTATGCTGATTTCGCCATCGGGCAGAACTTCGCCTATGATCACTGCGACTTTAGAGGTTCCTATGTCCAATCCGACGATCAGATTTCTATCTTGGTTTTTGATCATTAATTATCGGCTCTCTTGTTTGTGCATCGCCCCAGCCTACGGCCAACCCTGTGTCGTAGCGCAAATCCACTCTGGCAATCGGTTTATCATGTTTAGCCAATAGCGGATAAACTGTAATAAACCTTTGTATTCTTGCCATTTTATCTTCTCGACCTAGGTCTAAAACAATACCGTTACCTAGGGTCGCGTGCCACGCATGGCGCGGCGTTAAATTTAAGCTGGCTAAGGTAAAGCCATTAATCTTTAGCAAGGAGTTAACCTGCGCGTAGGCGGTTAATACCTCAGTGCCCATATCATCCGGCCCAGATAATTGCGGCAGATATTCAAGCTCTGGACGGGATGACGCCTCAAACACTTCGCCATGCACATTTAACCATGAGCTACCGTTCCAATGGGCAACGGGTTGCTGTTCTTGTAAATACACCCTGAGTTTCGCAGGCCACTCACGTCTGACCGATGCGCGATACACCCAAGGTAAGGCTTCTAGCGCCTGTTGCACTAAGGTAATGTCTGCGCTAAAAAAACTCCGCTGCATTAAATCCTGTAGTGCAATTTGTATATCTCTATCTGTGGTGTAAGTCCGTTCACCTTTGATGGCAACCGCCTCAATTGGCAAGGTGCTGGCATCATTTAAAAACTTATGTAACTGGTAGCCACCAAAGACGAAGCTACCAATGACTAGCCATAAAAAACCAATCCCACTCCACAGGTACCAATTGACCCGGGACATCCTCGCCCGCCAGTGTCGCCTCTTATCACTCCAAGACACGTTTGTTTCCACCTTTCAACGACACTACTAAAAACCACAGAAAATCGGCCATTATATAGAGCTAAATCTTTTGGTCAAAATTTCCTTTAACCCGAGATCCCGCGGGATGCATCAAGGTTTTGCTGCGTTAGCCACAACCGTTGCAAAGCCTAATTCTGATACTGCTAACTGGCGCGACAGGGCGCCTATATTACCCGCACCTTGGGTCAACAATAAATCCCCTTCCTGCAACACATCGGGTAGCACTTCGGCTAGCTGATCTGGGCTGGCAATGAAGATAGGATCGAGCTGGCCACGCAGACGGATCGAGCGACACAATGCCCGCCCATCGGCCCCAGTAATGGGCGCCTCGCCTGCACTGTAGACATCGAGCAACAGCAGGCAATCCACCTGGGATAACACCTCAATAAAGTCTTCGTACAAATCTCGGGTACGTGTATATCTATGGGGCTGATAGGCCATGACTAAACGCTTTTCAGGCCAGCCTGCACGCGCCGCTTTAATGGTCGCCGCCACTTCGCTGGGGTGATGACCATAATCATCGACTAACATCACTTCGCCCTTAGGTGTGGCGAACTTTCCTAAATGTTGGAAACGACGGCCAATACCTTGGAATTCAGCCAAGGCTTGCATGATGGCACTGTCATCGATTTCATCTTCGGTTGCCACGGCAATGGCGGCCAGCGCATTGAGTACATTGTGCTGACCTGGCAGGTTGAGCAGCAGATCTAAATCGTCTTTACCTTTACGTCTTACGGTAAAACGGCATTGATGCCCTTGTTGACTGAAATTCAGCGCCTGCACATCGGCATCATCACTAAAGCCATAGGTAACTAAATGGCGACCAATACGCGGCATAATTTCCCGCACGACAGGGTCGTCGATACAGACCACAGCTACGCCATAAAATGGCAAATTATGCAGAAAATCGACGAAGGTGGATTTGAGTTTCTCAAAGTCGCCACCGTAGGTATCCATATGATCGGCTTCGATGTTAGTCACCACACTGACCATGGGCTGCAAATGCAGGAAGCTGGCATCGCTCTCGTCCGCCTCTGCGATCAAATAACGACTGGTACCTAATCTTGCATTAGTCCCTGCGCTATTCAGCAAACCGCCGATCACAAAGGTGGGATCCCGCCCAGCCTGACCATAAACACTGGCGATAAGGCTAGTGGTTGTCGTTTTACCATGGGTGCCCGCAATCGCCACACCATGGCGATAACGCATTAACTCGGCTAACATTTCAGCGCGGCGAACGATAGGGATCCGCAGCTCTTTTGCCGCAATAATCTCTGGATTTTCAGGGTTGATCGCGGTTGACACTACGACCACATCCACCTGCTGCACATTGTCGGCCCCGTGGCCGATGTAGATCTTAGCGCCGAGTAAACACAGTCTGTCGGTCACCGCATTTTGCGCTATGTCCGAACCACTGACGTGATAACCTTCGTTTACTAATACCTCAGCGATCCCGCCCATGCCCGCGCCGCCAATGCCGACGAAATGAATACGCTTAATCCGGCGCATTTCTGGGATCATACTTCTGAGTTGTATGTATCTTTCTGTCTTAGTCATACTTATCCTTTCTCGGCGAGAGTGATACACACTTGGGCGACCTGCTCGGTTGCATCCAACACGGCAACGTCCCTCGCTCTTTGGCCCATATGGGCTAATTCTGCTCTATCATTGGCAAGTAACTGTAACTTACTCACCAGTTTGTTCACGTCCAAGATAGCCTGCGGCAATAGGAAAGCGGCGCCAGCCTCAACCAAAACCTGAGCATTACGGGTTTGGTGATCATCTACCGCATGGGGATAAGGCACCAAAATGCTTGGCAGCCCTACCGCCGCCAACTCGGATACCGTCAGCGCACCGGCACGGCACAATACCACATCTGCCCAACGATACGCGGCCTCCATATCATCAATAAATTCGGCGACATTCACCCCGCCATCTTGCCCCTGCTGTTGGTATGCCGCTTTTACGATGGCAAGATTATCTTTACCCACTTGATGCCACACGGTAATCGATTGCTGTTTACTCAACGCAGCCACCACCTCTGGCATTAAATCGTTAAAAACTTTCGCACCCAGACTACCGCCCACGACGAGCACTTTTAGGGCATCATCGGCGACTTGCTTAGGCTCGGCGCCAAGGGCAATCAGCTCGCGGCGAATCGGATTGCCAACGACTTTTGCCTTCACCTTGGTAAAGGTATTGTTAAAGGCACATAGCACTTGGCTCGCAATCCGCGATAACAACTTATTGGTCATCCCTGGAATAGCATTTTGCTCATGGAGCACTAAGGGCACTCCGGCTAATTTTGCCGCCACACCACCCGGACCACTGGCAAAGCCGCCCATACCCAGTACCACATCGGGTTTAAACTCGGCAATCACGGCCTTAGCTTGCAAAATTGAGCGCACCACTTTAAAGGGCGCCGCCAATTTACGCACTAAGCCATTACCACGGACGCCTTTGATATCGATAAAATCAATATCAAAACCATACTGGGGCACAAGACGCGCTTCCATACGATCGGCCGTGCCTAACCAACGCACCTGCCAACCCTGTTGTGCTAAATATTTAGCCACAGCCAATGCCGGGAATACATGACCTCCCGTGCCACCTGCCATGACTAAAATACGTTTACCCTTTGGGGTCATCACTTTAATCTCCCTTGTACGGCCTGAACTAAACTCATGCGCCGTTCGTAATCGATGCGTAGCAGTGTCATTGCCGCTACCGTCATGACCCATAAACTACTGCCACCGTAGCTCACAAAGGGCAGTGTTAGCCCTTTAGTGGGTAACATGCCGATACTGGCGCCCACATTCACTACGGTTTGGAAACAAATAGAAATACCAATGGCATAGGCTAAGTAACCTTCGAAGGCTTTATCCATCACTAGGCAAAGGTTGCCTAATCGAATCGCCCTCAATGCCACAAACAACAACACGGATAACACGGCAATAATGCCGATAAAACCTAACTCTTCCCCAATCACGGCGAAGATAAAGTCGGTATGGGCTTCGGGTAAGTATTCCAATTTTTGAATACTGTTACCTAGCCCTTGACCAAACCAATCTCCGCGACCATAGGCCATCAAAGATTGAGTTAACTGATAGCCACTACCGAAGGGATCTTGCCAAGGATCCATAAACGAAGTGACCCGGCGCATACGGTAAGGTTCTAATAACACTAAGGCAACGAAGGCTAGGACTCCGGCAAAGATCAGGGCGAAGAAGTCGAGCAAACGCGCACCCGCCAAAAACAGCAGCCCAACCGTACCGACGAACAGCACCACCACAGTCCCTAAGTCTGGTTGCATCAAAATCAAGATGGCGTAGATTGCAAATACCGCGATCGGCTTATAAAAACCCTTCGCATTTTCACGTACTTCCTGATGACGACGCACCAAATAACCCGCCATATACACAGAGAAGGCAAACTTTGCCACTTCCGCGACTTGGATACGGATCGGGCCTATGGATAACCAACGCGTCGCCCCGTTGACTGTGGTCCCAACCACTAATACCGCCACAAGCATCAGCCCCACGACGAGCAACATAATGGGACTCATACGCTGCCAAGTTTGCATTTCGATCCGTAACACGAACGCCGCAATGATGAGGCAACCGAGTAAATAGCCCACATGGCGCGTCATAAAGTAAAACGGATTACCCGTTAACGTCTGAGCCTCAGGCATAGACGCCGACATCACCATCACAAAACCAAAGCCAATCAAAGACAACACAGCAGTGAGCAAAGCCCGATCGTACAATTGCACGCCCGGGACTTCGGTATCACGTTGCCAGTTGGGGAGTGCATTCAACACCCGCCCAAACAGGCTGAGTTGTCTTGCATCACTCGCCATCGAGTTGCTCCACTTGGCTTCTAAAGTCATCACCACGGGCCATAAAGTTACTGTACATATCTAGGCTGGCACAGGCGGGCGACAGCAAAACGATATCACCGGATGAGGCTAATTCTGCCGCCTTAGTCACTGCTGCAGCCATAGAGTCGACTTTAATCGCCCCCGCTTTAAGCGCGGCAATTTTATTACCATCACGGCCTAAGGTAATCAGGTGAGTCACTGCAGCTAACGGCTCTACGAGCGGGCCAAAATCAGCCCCTTTACCATCGCCGCCAGCAATTAAAATAATATCGCCTAAGTGATCACTTAAGCCTTCGAGCGCCGCGACTGTGGCACCCACATTGGTAGCCTTTGAGTCGTTGACATAGGTGACGCCCGCTTTAACGCCCACAACTTCGCAGCGGTGCGAAAGCCCAGTAAAGGTACGGGCAACTTTGGCCATCACCTGCTTATCCACGCCAACCACATCAACTAAGGCCATGGCGGCGAGTAAATTGGCGTGGTTATGGCTACCAATCAGCGATACTTCTGTGATTGGCATAATTTCACTGTGCCCATGGTAAATCTTGCTGTCGCTGATGCCCCATTCATCACCTTCGGGCGCGGCTAAACCAAAACTGTTTTGGTTCATCGGTTCCGTTGGCATAGTTAAGGCATCGTCACGATTAAAGAGGATGGCGCGACTCTGATGATACAAACGCAATTTAGCGTTGCGATAGGCATCCATATCGCTGTATCTGTCCATATGATCTTCGGTCACGTTTAAACAGGTTGCGACCACACAATTCAAACTGTGGGTGGTTTCAAGCTGGAAGCTCGACAACTCAAGCACAAAAATCTCGGCATTCTCTTTCAGCAAATCCAGCGCCGGAATACCGATATTCCCACCCACGGCGACCGCCATACCCGCTTCGCGCAGCATTTCACCGACTAAGGTGGTCACTGTCGTTTTGCCATTTGAGCCTGTAATTCCAATCACGCAGGGTTTACGCTCGGCAATTTCACGGGCAAATAGCTCGACATCACCAATCACCTCAATCCCCATATCCAGTGCGGCGCGCACCTCTGGCGTATCGATAGCAATACCTGGGCTAATAATGATTTGCGTCGCCTGCACTAAATAACGGCAATCAAATCCGCCCGCAATCAACTGTACCTCAGGGAAAGAAGCCGCTAAGGTATCAGCTCCCGGTGGTTGCCTGCGGCTATCCATGACCAGCGGCGTAATGCCTTTTTCACACAAATAGCGCACCACAGAGAGCCCTGTAGCACCCAAACCCAACACTATGTGTGAATACTGATTTTGCATAACCTATTACCTTAACTTCAACGTTGCTAAGCCGAGTAACACTAAGAAAATCGAGATAATCCAGAAACGGACAATCACGCGTGGTTCCGGCCAACCTTTTAACTCGTAATGGTGGTGAATGGGCGCCATGCGGAAAATCCGTTGGCCACGCAACTTGTAGGATCCCACCTGTAGGATCACTGACACAGTTTCCATCACAAACACACCACCCATGATCACTAACAGGATTTCTTGGCGAACTAACACCGCAATCGCACCAAGGGCTGCGCCTAATGAGAGTGAACCCACATCGCCCATAAAGACTTGTGCTGGGTAAGTGTTAAACCATAAAAAGCCTAAACCTGCACCGACAATGGCGGTGCAGACGATAACGAGTTCACCCGACCCCGGCAAATGCGGGATATGTAAGTAATTGGCAAACTGAGCGTGACCCGATAAATACGCAATCAAGGCAAACGCCGCCGCGACCATCACAGTCGGCATAATCGCCAAACCGTCGAGGCCATCGGTTAAATTCACCGCATTGCTCGAACCCACAATAGTGAAGTACGCCAATACAATAAATACGGCGCCAAGTTGCGGCATCACGTCTTTAAAGAAAGGCACCACTAGCTGGGTTTCACCCGGGTTAGCTGCGGTTGCATATAAAAAGAAGGCGATTAACAATGCGGCTAAGGATTGCAAAATATACTTCCAACGCGCAATCAAGCCCTTAGTGTCTTTACGCACTACTTTACGGTAATCGTCGATAAAGCCAATCAGGCCGAAGCTACCGAGCACAAACAGCATCACCCACACATAGCGGCTACCTAGGTCGCCCCACAACAATACGCTGATAAAGATGGCGGCTAAGATCAGCAGACCACCCATAGTTGGCGTACCGCGTTTACTAAAGTGTGATTCTGGGCCATCGTTACGCACTACTTGGCCAATTTGCATTAACTGCAAACGTTCGATCAGTTTTGGTCCCCACCAGAGGCTAAAAATTAATGCGGTTAATAGGCCTAAAATGGCTCTAAATGTCACATAAGAAAATACGTTAAACCCTGTATGAAACTGGGTTAAATACTCGGCCAGATACACCAGCATCTACACTAACTCCCCACGCCCGAAGGCTACTGTTAGGCCATCCACGACCCGCTCCATGGCGGCGCTACGTGAACCTTTAACTAAAACCGTCACCTGTCCCGGCAACTGGTTGATGTGTTTTATCAGTTTTTCTACTAACGTCGCCACGCTGTCATGGTGCTCCGCCCCGAAAGCTTGGCTCGTGTGCTGACTCAAATTCCCCGTACAAAACAGCGCATCAATCCCCTGCTGTTTGGCCAGTTGTCCGAGCTCAGCGTGCAAAAGGGGCGCATTGTCGCCTAATTCGCCCAAATCTCCCAGTACCAAACAACGATTTTCAGAAATTTCCTTTAACCAAGCGATTGCGGCTCCGACAGACACAGGATTGGCGTTATAGCTATCATCGATTAAACGAATTCGTCCTAATTGAGTTGGCTGCATCCGCCCTTTCACGGGAGTCAACTGGCTTAAGCCATTCGATATTTCAGTCAAACTCAATCCCAAAGCAATACAAACACTTGCAGCGGCGAGTGCATTACTCACTTGATGGCGGCCAGCCAGTGGTAAAACCACAGGGCAAGATTCACCTAAGTAATTGAGCATAAAACGATAACAACCCTCTTTATCCGCTTTATGTCCGCTTGCAATCACATCGATATGCCGTTTTGCCGCACCTTCTTGCTGGGAAAAGCTCAGCTGCTTATAGTGCTTAGCCTTCACCCTCATCACATCTGCAAAGGCATCATCGGCGTTGATAATGGCGGTGCCACCCTGTTGCAAATGATTAAAAATTTCCGACTTGGCCTGTGCAACCCCCGCTTGGGAACCAAACCCTTCTAAATGGGCACTACCAACGTTATTCACCAGCGCTACATTTGGACGCACCAAGCCTGAGGTGTAATCGATTTCACCTTTATGGTTAGCACCCAGCTCAAACACCCCATATTCATCCGCGGGCGTTAAGCGCAGTAGGGTTAAGGGCACGCCAATCTCGTTATTAAAATTGCCCGCGGTGTAAAGCACTTGATGTTTAGCCGACAGAATAGTGGCAATCATTTCCTTCACACTGGTCTTGCCGTTAGAACCCGTTAAAGCCACGCAAATGGGATTCACTTGGTCACGGACATAAGCACCTATCGCACCCATGGCCCTTTGACAATCGGCGACGATAAGCTGCGGAATATCGAAGGGGAGTTCACGTTCGACCATTAACGCCTTAGCACCGTTCTCAATGGCCGTGGCCGCAAAGTCATGGCCGTCGAAACGCTCACCCTTTAAGGCAACAAACAGAGTTGCAACGCCGATTTTACGGCTATCGCTGCTTAAATCTTGGATGGTGACATCGTCACCGACTCGACGCTCACCTAAGTGTTGGCATAGGGCCTCGAGGGAAAGAGGGATCATCTGGTTTGCTCCGATAACTGGCGTGCCAGGGCGCGTTCATCGTAGTCATAACGCACGCCTGCCGCCTCTTGGTAAGTTTCATGGCCTTTACCCGCGAGCAAAATCACATCCCCAGGTTTAGCCAATGCCACAACCTCTTTAATGGCTGTGACACGGTCAACCTGAGTCAATGCGAGCTCTGGATTAATAAGCCCTTGGATAATATCGGTAATAATTTGCTTAGGATCTTCACTGCGGGCATTGTCGCTGGTCACCATAATGCGGTCGGCAAATTGCTCCGCCGCTTGTCCCATGAGTGGACGTTTGCCCTTATCACGGTCGCCACCACAGCCAAATACACACCATAACTCACTAGTACAGTGGCGGCGTAGGGCGTTTAACGCCTGTTCAATAGCATCTGGCGTATGGGCATAATCGACCACTAAGGTGATGTTGTCCGCCGTAGTAAAACGCTCCATGCGGCCAGCCACAGGCACTAAGTAAGGCACCTGCTCAGCCAATGCCCGCATATCTATTCCCTGTAAATACAAGGCAGATAATGCCGCGAGTAAATTCGATAGGTTAAACGCGCCTAATAAAGGAGAACGGATTTCGACTTCGCCCTCGGGCCAAACTAATGTAGCCTGCACTCCTTGGTCATTAAATTGCACAGCTTTGGTATAAAAGGTGGCTTCAGGATGGCCTTCAATACTAAAGCCCCAGATCTTAGCGGCGACATTTTGCAGCTCAGATAACCAAACGGCGCCAACGGCATCGTCTAAGTTCAGCAACCCGTGACGCAAGGCATCGAAGCGAAATAGCATTTGTTTAGCCGCGGCATAGCTTTCCATATCACCGTGATAATCGAGATGGTCACGGGTTAGATTAGTAAACACGGCGACATCGAAGGGCACGGCATCGACTCGTCCTTGGACTAAACCATGGCTCGAGACTTCCATCGCGCACACGCTCACACCTTGCGCTTCAAATTCATTCAATTGTCGCATCAGGGTAATGGCATCGGCCGTGGTATTGCCGCTATCGACCAACTCACCCCAAAGGCCGTTACCTAAAGTGCCCATTACCGCCGCTTTGCGTGCTAATAAGGTAGTTAGCTGGGCAATTAACTGGCTGGTCGAGGTCTTACCGTTCGTTCCTGTGATACCGATAACACCCATGGATTGGCCTTGGCTCACGGGGTAACGCACGGAGGCCAACGCCGAAACCTGCTGGCTAAGCCGATAAAAATAAATCTGTACGCCTTGCTCAGCATGCTCGCTTGTTAGCACTTTGCCATGCTCACTTGGGTTGTCCGTATGGACTAACACTGCGGTGGCACCTTGAGCTAAGGCTTTATCTATAAACTGTCTACCATCAACTTTATGCCCTGGCAGCGCCAAAAACACATCGCCGCGACATATTGCGCGGCTATCTAAGATCAAATGATTGAAGGACTGATTGCCCAAATACTCAAACCAAGGTGCGAGCAGATCCCGTAACAACATCATTCTGTTCTCCCTGCGGCGATACCCGCCAACTGCACCTGTTCTTTATCGGAAATGGGTTCAACGTTTAGCATTTGCAGTGCACCGGACATCACTTTTGCGAACGCCGGCCCTGCCACTGAACCACCATAATAGAGATCGCCCTTAGGCTCGTTAACCACAACCACAATCGCAAGTTTTGGATTATTTACTGGGGCAACGCCTGCAAATAAGGCCACATAATCATCACCATATCCCCCTGCAATCGCCTTACGGCTAGTACCGGACTTACCCGCAACCGGATAACCATCGATATGGGCCAATGTGCCCGTGCCGCCTTTTTCGGTAACACTGACCATCATCTGCAGCACATTATTAGCCACGTCTTGTGAAATAACTCGTTCACCCTCGGGCGGCTTCTTGAGCTTTAAAATAGAAACTGGGTATAAAGTGCCGCCATTACCTAAGGTGGCGTACATGCGAGCAAGCTGCAGTGTGGTGGCCGTTAAACCGTAACCGAAGGATAAAGTAGCGCGTTCAAAGTCGGACCAACGGTGCCTGTCTTGGATCAAACCCGCGCTTTCGCCCACAAGGTTAATGCCAGAAAAGTTACCTAAACCCATAGATTGATAAGTGCCCAGCAGTTGTTGTACTGGAATCGAAAGGGCTAATTTACTGATCCCCACGTTACTGGATTTGGCCAAAATGCGCGCCAAGCTCATGTCACCATAATTATTAGGGTCGCGCACCTGCCGGCCACCCAAGCGCATCCAACCAGGGGACGTCGGGATAATATCGGTCGACTTAACTGTACCCGCCTCAAGCGCCGCCACTACCACAAAAGGTTTAATGGTCGAACCGGGCTCGAAGGTATCTGTCATAGCGCGGTTACGCATTCTGAAGGTTTGCAGATTGTCGCGCGCATTAGGGTTGTACGAAGGAGTATTCACCATCGCCAACACTTCACCCGTGTGGATATCGAGTACGACAATCGAACCCGAAGTAGCTTGGTTCATTTCCGTGGTGCGTTTTAGCTCGCGATAGGCAAGTTGTTGAATGCGATGATCGATACTCAACACCAGATCATTTGGACTCTCGCCTTCTTGAACAATATCAAGGCGCTCCACCACATGGCCATCACGGGATTTACGCACTTTTTGTTTCGATGGCGTGCCCGTGAGCCAGCTGTTGTACGCGTTTTCAACGCCTTCAATACCGACATCGTCAATATTGGTGATACCGATCAATTGGGCGGTGATTTCGCCACCTGGGTAATAACGGCGCGATTCAGACTTTAAAAACACCCCGGGTAACTTCAATTGGGTAATATAATCGGCCACCGCGGGAGTGACTTGGCGTTTAAGGTAGGTAAAACGTTTAGTGGGATTACTGCGCACCCTGTCAAGCACATCTTCGATAGGCTCGTGCAGCACATCGGCGAGGGCTTGCCAACGGCGCATATCGGCAAAACCATTATTATCATTCACTTGCTTAGGATCGGCCCAGACCGCACGCACTGGCACACTGACGGCCAACATGTCACCATTGCGGTCAGTGATCAAGCCACGCTGCACCTCACGACTGGTGGTGCGCAGGGTGCGCATATCACTTTCGTGGCGTAGCTTATCGGGCTCGATGATTTGAATATAGGCCGCGCGTCCCACTAGACTGCAAAATAGCGCAAGCACAAACCCCACCACAACGTATAGACGCCAGTGGATAAGTTGTGGCTTTTGCTTTTTGCTCGCCTGTTTGGTTTTTGCTTGCCTAATCATATTTTCCCTATACTCACGGCACCTTTACCACAACTTCTTCGCTGGGCAAGGGGCGACTCATGTTGAGCTCCTTCGATGCAATACGCGTAATACGGCTATGTTCCGTTTGCGATTGCTCTTCCAATAATAAATTGCGCCACTCAATATCTAATCTGTCCCGCTCCTGTAGCAGTTGGTCCCACTGGGTCGTGAGTTTACGGCTAACATGGCTGGTATAAACCACGGCAACTGCATGACCTAACACGAGCAAAGCCAATAACAAGAGCCATTTGTGACGCCATAAATCGTGCAAAACGATCCGTGGCAGATTTAAAGAGGGCTTACTCACTGCGTTTGCCCCTTAGTAATCTAATCGCTCGGCAATGCGTAACACCGAACTGCGGGCCCTAGCATTGCGTTCAATTTCCTCATCGGACGGCATAATTGCCTTACCAATGGCGCGCAGCTTGCGCGACTTGTTAATTTGATCTTCAGTAATCGGCAGACCGTGGGGCACGCTTTCGCCTTGACTGTGGCGACGAATAAAACGCTTAACGATGCGGTCTTCCAAGGAGTGGAAGCTGATAATCGATAAACGTCCCTGAGGTGCAAGTACGGTTAACGCTCCCTCAAGAGCTTGATCTATCTGGTCTAATTCACTATTGATATAGATACGGATCGCTTGAAACACGCGGGTTGCCGGGTGCTTATTGCGTTCTTTATTCTTAGTGATACGGGCAATTAAATCGGCCAAATCTTTAGTGCGTAAAAATGGCGTTTTGTCACGGTCAGCAGCAATACAACGGGCAATATGGCGGGCGTTTTTCTCTTCACCATAGGTTTTGAATACCCAGGCCATATCTTCAATTTCAGCGCGGGCAATCCACTGGGCTGCGGTTTCACCTTGGCTATTATCCATCCGCATATCGAGCGGCCCATCGCGCAGGAAACTAAACCCACGCTCGGCATCGTCAAGTTGCGGCGAAGACACTCCTAAATCGAGTAGCACGCCATCAATTTTACCGACAAGGCCCAATTCCTCGACATAATCGGCTAACTGACCAAAACCACCGTGGACGATTTGAAAGCGGGGATCGTCGCTAAATTGTTTTGCGGCTTCAATCGCTTGGGGATCTCTGTCGATGGCAATCAAGCGACCATTGGCACCGAGTCGTTGCAACACTTGTCTTGAATGACCACCGCGGCCGAACGTGCCATCAATATAGATGCCATCGTCTTTGATGTTCAAACCGCCGACCGTTTCTTCTAGCAGAACGGATAAATGGGCAAATTCCTGACTCATTACTCTCTTCTTATTTAGTTATGCGACGCGTTAGAGTGAAAAATCCGCCAGACGCTCGTTGTTAGCAAGCTCCTCGCTTCGAATCGTTTCCTGACACTCATCAATTTGCTGCAGCCAAGCTTGCTCATCCCACAGCTCAAATTTGTTTAACTGCCCCACCAACATGATGCGCTTATCTAAGCTGGCGTATTGCCGCAGCGGCGGTGGCAGTAATATGCGTCCATTGCCGTCGAGTTCTACCTCATGGGCATAACCGAGCAACAGTCGTTTTAAGGATCTCTGGGTTTGGTCGGTATCTGAAAGCTTTAGCAACTTAGCTTCGATCAATTCCCATTCATGGATTGGATACAAGAGTAAACAGGCGGATTGAATATCGACGGTAATCACGATGCGGCCTTGGTGCTCAAGCTGCAAAGGTTCGCGGTATCGCACTGGAATAGCGATCCGTCCCTTTGTATCTAGGTTGATGGCACTGGCTCCACGAAACACGCTAATTCATCCTATCCTTTGATTTTTGATCCACAAATATCCACTATTTCCCACAACTGCTAAGTTTAGGGACAGTGGACAAGCATTGTCAAGGGATGGGATCCTTTTATAAAGCCAGTCGGCAAGCGGGTTAGCAGCATGTTGCCCCTATAACCTAGTGACAAAGTTTTGACAAAAAAATCGGTATAAAATCGGCTAAACGATGGAAAGGAGGGAGATAAGTAGAGGGCAAATAAGCAGCAATCGTTAGCTTTCAGGCAGTTGCAATACAAATTATGCCGCTAAATTTCTGTAATTGCGGGCTTTGGCCTTGAGATAAATCACGATAGACGCACGCATTGCCATAAAATATGGCTTCAATTTCAGTTGTCGTCAGCGCCACAAAATCGCCTGATGCAGCATAAATCGCTAAATATTTATTTTTGGCCAAAAGCTTCGACTAAGAAATTTATTTAATGATTGCGAGAAAGATCAAAGATCGCGCCCCGTTAACCTAGGGTTAGACCCAAAAGCACTGTTGCTAACGAAGGCTCCACTCTTATGCCGATCGCAATCTGAATGCGCTGATATGGCAGACATCTATTTTTTGCTCATCGCGGCAAATCGCCAAAGGATCTTAAACAGCGTATAGTCTAAATATTAACCAGCTCCTGCCGATAGAATGACAAGTGGCTTAAAAAAGGAGGCGTTATGAGTGGATTGGACAGTATTTATGCCATGTTGGCACAGCCAGCAAAAGCAGTATTTCACCCTAAACGGGTCGTCGATCAGGTGAGCAGTACCACTGCTAATGCACCTGATAGCCATGAATCACCCCAATCGCAACTCCCCCCAACCATAGAGGGTCGTGATGCCACAGTCAGGGACAGACGCAAAGAATCCGATGCCAAGCGCAATAAAAAGCGCCGCGCGTCCGATAAGCCAAAGAAATTAAAAGAAGGTCTAATGCTTGAGGTGACTGACGATACGGCGGAAATCAACAAGCAATCGAGTCAACATATTATTGATGTTGAAGTCTAAACCCGTACTGATATAAAACGAAAAGGCGCTAATTCAATGGAATTTGCGCCTTTTTCTTAGCGGCAATCGAGTACATTTCAAGCGAACCCAATCTCAAAGCTCAACACATCTTAACGCCAATCGCTTAAGCGCGGGTTCTAGCGACCGCATCCTGCCAACCTGCGTATAAGCTCCCCCGAGTCTGGGCGTCAATGTTGGGGATAAAATGCTTATCGATACAGGCCTTATGCTCAAGCTCTATCACACTCTCCCAAAAACCCACCGCCAGCCCAGCTAAGAATGCCGCGCCCAAAGCGGTTGTCTCACAAACGCTTGGCCTTAGCACTTCAACATCGGTAATATCCGCTTGAAACTGCATTAAAAAGTCATTGGCGACCGCGCCACCATCCACCTTCAAACGCTTAAGACTGACGCCGCTGTCTTTGATCATGGCATCGAGTAAATCTTTACTCTGGTAAGCGATGGATTCTAACGCCGCCCGAATAATATGATTACGATTGGCGCCACGGGTTAACCCAAATAGCGCGCCACGGGCATTGGGGTCCCAATAGGGCGCCCCGAGTCCGACAAAGGCGGGCACTAGATACACGCCATTGGTATCGGCAACCTTAGAGGCAAAATATTCGGTATCGCTGGCATCACGAATAAGCCCGAGTTCATCCCGCAGCCATTGAATAGTCGCACCGCCCATAAAGACGGAGCCTTCGAGGGCGTAGTTCACTTCGCCCTTCGGCCCCACGGCAACAGTGGTCAGTAACCCATGGTTAGAGCGCACCGCTTTGGTCCCGGTATTCATCAACAAAAAACAACCTGTGCCGTATGTATTCTTCGCCATGCCGGGCTCGACACATAACTGGCCAAAAAGCGCAGCCTGTTGATCCCCCGCCATCCCAGCGACTTGGATTTCACTGCCTTCACCGGCAATCCGTGTGGTGCCATACACGCTGCAGGAAGGTTTAACTTCGGGCAACAAAGATAAAGGAATGTCTAAGGCCTTAAGTAACTTATCATCCCAAGTCAGGCTATGGATATTGAACAACAAAGTGCGAGCAGCATTGGTGGGATCGGTGACATGCACTTTACCCTCGGTTAACTTCCACACCAGCCAAGTATCGATAGTGCCGAATAACAACTCACCGCGCTCGGCTTGCACACGGGCATTGGGCACATTATCCAGAATCCATTTAATCTTAGTGCCTGAAAAATAAGGGTCGAGCAACAGTCCAGTATTTTCACGCACATACTCTTCTAGCCCTTGAGCTTTGAGTTGCTCACAAATTTCAGAGCTACGCCGACACTGCCACACAATCGCATTGTAGACAGGTCTGCCAGTGGCCTTTTCCCAAATAACAGTAGTTTCCCGCTGATTGGTAATGCCAATCGCCGCCACTTCATCGCTGTGGATCCCCGCACGCGCCAGCGCTTCAACTAACACTGAACTTTGGCTTGCCCAAATCTCCATAGGATCGTGCTCGACCCAACCGGGATTAGGGTACAACTGGGTAAATTCCCGCTGGGACACGCTGACAATATTGGCATCGTGATCGAACACTATCGCCCTTGAGCTGGTCGTGCCTTGATCTAAGGCCACCACGTATTTTTTCTGCACGCTACTATCCTATCTGAACTCTCAGCCACCTTTTTATGCTGGCGAGAATTAACATGATCCACTACTTATGCAATGAATATATTCGCAATTTTCCGCTGTGACCAGCAATCAAGCCGTAAAACAAGATAACGCCATCATGCTATAGACATAAAAAAGCCCTGAATTTTCAGGGCGTTTTAAGACTACTAAGAACTTACATCTTATAGCTCATCTGGATACCCGCAAGCCACACATCACCGCTCGCTTCGCCGTTAAAGTTAACTGTCGCTAGGTTTAATAGATTTTGCTGTTCGTTGATGGGCGCATCGCCTGTTGCTTTGATATAGGTCACCGCGAAATCGACATTCAGCTGCTTAGTCGCCTGATAACCTGCGCCGACAGAGAACCACAGACGGTCTGAATCAGGAATCGTCGTCGTGCGCCACTCGTCCTGCGCCGCCGTTTTATCTAAAGCGACACCGGCACGCACTAACCAAGCATTATTGACTTGGTAAGTGGTTCCCAGCGCGAAGCGCCAGTTATCTTCGAAGTGTTCTTCTTTAACTAAATCAGACTCTAAACCGCCCTTAGGTTTAACCTCACCAGGGAAATATGCCACCAGCTGATCGAATACACTCCAATCGGTCCAGTTCACACTCGCATGCATGGCCCAGTTATCGGTCAGTTGGTGATGGGAAGCAAGCTCAGCAAAAGCGGGTAATTCAAGGGGTAAATACCCTTCGATAGACACATCTTGGCCGCCGGTATAAATCACACCTGAAGCATGACCATCTAGCTCTAATTTAACGCCACTGTGATACGCAAAACCTAAACGGTGAGCAGGGTTAATCTGCCAGCTTGCACCTAACTGCCAGCCGTAACCTACATCATCCCCCTCCATACTCTTAAGCTCAGTGCCTCCAGGAGGTAACATACCAGCAACCTGAGGAGGCAAAGCCGGTTTAATGCCATCGACCCAACCGGGTAATGAGGCACCAATTTCACCTTCACCATAAACTATCCGCACACCAGCACCGACGCTGACTGCGTCATTGATGCGGTAAGCAATATTGGGATTAAACTCAACGGTCGTTACCGAAGTCTTATTACCAAAAATAGCCGCGGCGTGGGTCGCAGGTAATTCAGTGGCGAGGCCATAGTTAGAGTTTACCGCTAGGCCCCAAGTCCATTGGTCATTTAGCTGATTTGAATAATAAAAGTTAGGTACCAGCGCATCATCGGCCACATCCAGTGCATCGCCACCTTTCATAACAACAGGATCTGGACCAAGCAACGGCGAGCTTAGGCTCACATCACCAGTCACATCGACATTTGGCATCACATAAATGCCACCCGCAGAGAGCTGACGACCTTCAAGGTAAGTTAGCATGGCTGGATTTCGACCTTGAGCCGAAGCGTTATCCGCCATAGCGGCTTCACCCGCAAAGGCGCGGCCTAAACCTGTGGCAGAATATTCGGCTAATTGAAAACCTGCGGCATGGAGTTGAGTCGTTGAATTTAACAAGGCTGCAGTGACAGCCAAAGTCAGAAGACGTTTTTGCATTATCATTCTCTAATCATCTTATTGTTATCTGTACTACTTAAATGAGTACTGCGGCATTCAGGCAAAATAGAGCAAACACTCCAGATTGAATGCGCAGCAGTTTACTTATGCAGAAGATGTTTGCAACCAAAGGAGATAAAACAGATGAAAAAACTAAATAAATTCCAATATTGGATACTTTTAGTGATAAAGATCAATATTCAAACATCAAAACACAGTCATCACTAGACTTAAAACTCGCTATTGGAGAAAACCACAAAAGCAACAAAAAACATAAACCCATTAATATCAGTAAATTACAAAAATAAAAACTATAAACAACTGTAACTCATTTTTCTTAGCCACATTTAGCATAAATCACTAACGTCTGAATGATTTTATATTTAGATAGTACAATCAGTTTAAATAAACATTAAATACAATACGTTAACTAATAGGCATTTAATAGGCAGCAACAAAAACGCCTAGATTTCCATCTAGGCGCATGATCAACATCCATCATCTGGTACAAATGTGCGCTGAAAGTTTAGCGGCGCCAACCTTCAATTTGAGTTTCATACCGTTCAATCTGCGCAGCGTGGGATAAGGTCAAGCCAATCGCATCTAAACCGTTGAGTAACTTATGTCTCGCCGACTCAGCCAGCGTAAAACTAAACTCTGCCCCCGACGGTGAAATCACTTTGCAGCTTGTGAGATCGACCGTGATTTGTGCACCTTCTTCCGCGGCCACTTCATCCATCAACTGACGCACCTCTGCATGGGTTAACGCTACAGGCAATAGGCCATTATTGATTGAGTTACCGTAAAAAATATCGGCAAAACTGGGCGCTATAATGGCGCGCAAACCAAAGTCCGCCAGCGCCCAAGGCGCATGTTCTCGGCTCGAGCCACAACCAAAGTTCTCCTGCGCCAACAGAATCGACGCACCTTTATAACGGGGTTGATTTAATGAAAACTCAAGATTGGGCACATCGCCCGCCTCATCTAAATAGCGCCAGTCGTGGAATAAATGCACGCCAAAACCATCGCGCGTCACCTTAGACAAAAACTGTTTCGGAATGATCTGATCCGTATCGATATTGGTGCTGTCTATCATGACCGCAAGCCCGCTATGGGTCGTAAAAGGTTGCATTAACTTCTCCTCTTGGGTTTACGGTTATTAGTAAGGTTTACGAATATCGACAAAATGCCCTGCCACCGCAGCGGCTGCGGCCATTGCTGGACTCACCAAATGGGTGCGACTGCCGCGACCTTGGCGCCCTTCGAAATTACGATTACTGGTCGACGCGCAGCGATCACCCGCTTCTAATCTGTCATCGTTCATCGCCAAACACATGGAACAGCCCGGTAAACGCCACTCAAACCCAGCTTCGATAAAGATTTTATCTAAGCCTTCGGCTTCGGCTTGGGCTTTCACTTGGCCAGAACCTGGAACGACAATCGCGGTGACGCCACTCGCGACTTTACGGCCTTTAGCATGCACGGCAGCGCTGCGTAAATCTTCAATCCGTGAGTTAGTGCATGAACCGATAAATACCTTGTTGATACTGATATCCGTCATCGGCGTACCCGCACTCAGGCCAATGTATTCTAGGGCCTTTTCCATGCTAGCTCGGGTCGTTGGATTAGCTTCATCAAGAGGATTTGGCACTTTGCCATCGATTTCCACGACTTGGCCAGGGTTAGTGCCCCAGGTCAATTGCGGTGCGATATCGGCGGCATCGAGTACCACAGTTGCATCAAATACGGCGCCGTCATCGGTTTTAATGCTTTTCCAGTAAGCGACAGCCTCTGCCCAATCTTCCCCCTTTGGCGCAAACTCGCGGCCTGCTAAATAATCGAAAGTGGTTTGATCCGGCGCGACCATGCCCGCCTTAGCGCCCATCTCAATCGCCATGTTGCACACTGTCATGCGGCCTTCCATCGACAGGGCTTCAATCGCCTCGCCGCAGAACTCCACCACGTAGCCCGTGCCACCATCCATGCCGATTTTACCAATAATAGCGAGGACGATATCTTTGGCGGTCACGCCATCGGTGACATGGCCACGCACTTCAATCTTCATGGTTTTCGCTTTTAACTGACGTAGGGTTTGCGTCGCTAACACGTGCTCAACTTCAGATGTACCAATCCCAAACGCCAATGCGCCAAAGGCGCCATGGGTAGCGGTATGGGAATCGCCGCAGACAATCACAGTGCCGGGTAAGGTAATCCCCAACTCAGGCCCCATCACATGCACAATCCCTTGATTAGGATGGTGAATGTCATATAAGCGCACACCAAAGTCTCTACAATTTTGCGCTAGAGTTTCTACCTGAGTGCGCGCCATTGGGCTTAGGGCATCTAAGCTAGCGCTACGGGTCGAAGTGTTGTGATCCATGGTGGCGAAGGTTTTCTCAGGGGCGCGTAACTTACGCCCCGCCACTTTTAAGCCACTGAATGCTTGGGGAGAAGTCACTTCATGGACTAAATGTCTGTCGACATAAATGATCGGCGCTTCACCTTCTGGAGTCGCGACAACGTGGGCATCCCATACTTTTTGATATAAGGTCTTTGCGTTCGTCATTACACACCTGCCTTTATTGCATTGGCGATAAAGTCACCCATCTCGCGAGTGGATTTCGCTTGGCTACGCTTGTCGCTGCTCAATAGCTCACCAGTTAAGTAGCCAGAATTTAATGCTTTGCTTACGGCACGCTCAATCGCACAGGCGGCTTCTTCTTGCTTTAAGCTGTGGCGCAACATTAATGCCGCCGACAGAATTTGGGCGATAGGGTTTGCAATGCCTTTGCCCGCGATATCCGGTGCGCTGCCACCCGCGGGTTCAAATAAACCAAAGCCAGTGCTGTTCATGCTCGCCGAGGACAACAAGCCCATAGAGCCCGTTAACATCGCGATTTCATCGGATAAAATGTCACCGAACAGGTTAGAACATAGCATCACATCAAACTCATCGGGACGGCGCAGCAATTGCATAGTCGCATTATCGATATAGATATGTTCCAGCTCGACATCGGGGAAGTCCACCGCGACTTCTTCTACCACTTGGCGCCATAACACTGAACAAGCCAGTACGTTGGCTTTATCCACTGAGGTCACTTTTTTACGGCGACCACGGGCCGCTTCGAAGGCGATGCGGGCGATACGGCTAATTTCGCGGCGGCTATAACGCATGGTATCGAAGGCTTCTTCATTTTCGCCTTCACCTTGGCGGCCCTTTGGCTTACCAAAATAAATGCCGCCGGTTAACTCACGCACACATAAGACATCAAAGCCACGGGCGGAAATATCGCTACGCAGCGGCGACATATGTTCTAAGCCATCGTGCAATTTAGCTGGGCGCAGATTACAAAACAGTTCGAAGTGACCACGCAGTGGCAATAGCGCACCGCGCTCAGGTTGTTCATTTGGCGGTAACTTTTCCCACTTAGGACCGCCTACCGAACCAAACAGGATCGCATCGGCCGCTTCACAGCCCTTTAGCGTGGCATCAGGTAGTGGGCAACCGTGGTTATCAATGGCAATACCGCCAACATCGAATTCAGTGTATTCGATACTCAAATCGAAACGCGCTTCAACCTCACGCAGCACTTTACGCGCTTCTGCCATCACTTCTGGGCCGATCCCATCCCCTGCTAATACTGCTATTTGATAACTCATACGCCAGCCAACTCCTTTAAATGTAAATGCTTTATGCTCGACCTTGCTATTCTTTGGATGCTTTTAGCGACTAGACGCCACCTAGCTCTCGATTTTTTTGCATGCTTTGTTTGTAATCGGCAACCTTATCTGCGCGGCAGGTGAGGTTCATCACATGCACTAAAGCGCGCGCCGAGGCCTCAACCACATCTGTAGCTAAACCCACGCCATGGAAATTTTGCTCATGGTAAACGGCGGTAATGTCCACTTGACCTAAGGCGTTTTGGCCCACACCCTTAGCACCTAACTTGTAGCTGATGATATCGATTCGACGATCGGTTGCGCGGGCAATCGCGTTATAGGCAGCATCGACGGGACCATTACCGGTTGCGGCTTCGGTTTTAACTTCGCCGCCCACTTCGATACGCACAGTAGCTGTGGCAACGCCTTCGGTAGAGTCAGACTGCACCACTAATTGCTGCAATTGATAGTGATTATCTTCTTCGGCCTGCGCTTCCATAAAGGCCAAGGCTTCTAAATCATAATCAAATACTTGGCCTTTTTTATCTGCCAATTTTAGAAACTCTTCATACAGAGTATCCATATTGTAATCGTGCTCGCTATAGCCCATTTCTTCCATGCGATGCTTGATCACATGGCGACCCGAGCGCGAGGTCATATTTAAGTTATTGCGATTCAAACCTATGCTTTCTGGCGTCATGATTTCATAGGTATTTTGCGCTTTTAACATACCATCCTGATGGATGCCCGACGAATGGGTAAAGGCATTGGCACCGACAATCGCCTTGTTTGCCTGCACTGGCATATTGCATAACTGGCTGACTAAATTAGAAGTACGGTGGATTTCTTTGGCATTAATGCCGGTTTCTAGCCCTAACATCCCCTTACGTGTCGCTAAAATCATAGCGATCTCTTCCAATGAACAGTTACCCGCACGCTCACCTATACCATTGATGGTACATTCAATTTGACGGGCACCGTGCTGCACTGCGGTTATCGAGTTCGCCACAGATAAACCTAAGTCATCGTGGCAATGCACTGAGATCACCGCTTGGTCGATATTCGGCACACGGTTAAACAGGGTTTGGATAATAGTGCCAAACTCGCTGGGCACTGTGTAACCGACCGTATCGGGAATGTTAATGGTGCGCGCGCCTGCACGAATGGCTGCTTCCACCATACGGCACAGATTATCGATGGGCGTACGCCCCGCATCCTCACAGGAAAACTCCACATCGTCGGTAAAACGGCGGGCGTATTTCACTGCGCCTACGGCCATCTCTAACACTTGGTCAAAGGAGCGCTTCAACTTGCTCTCAACGTGAATCGTCGAGGTCGAGATAAAGGTATGAATACGGAATTGATCTGCAACAGACAAGGCCTGCGCCGCGGCATCTATGTCCTTTTCCAATGCACGGGATAATGCACAAACGCGGCTATTTGTAATGGTACGCGCTATGGTCTGCACTGACTCAAAATCACCGGGTGATGACACAGGAAAGCCCACTTCCATCACATCAACACCTAGACGTTCCAGCGCCATGGCGATCTGTAGTTTTTCTTTGACCGACAAACTTGCGGCTAACGCCTGCTCACCATCCCGCAAGGTAGTATCAAATATAATTACTCTGTTAGACATCTCGCTTCTCCATGGAACGTCACCGTTCGTTAGTTAATTTTTGCCGTATTCAGATACAAAAAACCCCGCAACATTGGTGCGGGGTTTGTGAATGCTTTGCCTATTTATCGAGCGTGCAACACTAAGACCTCCGCGTATATACCGCGAGGAGAGAGAGGAGGAGGTCGAGTTTGCGGTAAATTCTATTCATTTAATTTAAATATTTATTCTGTTCAAATAATCTAGGACGGTTAATATTTAACTTGCCTAGCCAAGAGTGTCAACCCTAATTTTTTCATGTTCCACTGATTTT
The DNA here is from genome assembly GCF_024197625.1 of Shewanella sp. KJ2020. NCBI lineage: Bacteria > Pseudomonadati > Pseudomonadota > Gammaproteobacteria > Alteromonadales > Shewanellaceae > Shewanella > Shewanella sp. KJ2020. The sequence goes on from NZ_JAKUKD010000017.1 coordinate 31,761, forward strand.
TTCGTCCCAAAGCAAATGTTGGCGCGTTTTATTCGTAAAAAAGTGATCACCCCCCCATAATTAACCCGCTGTTAGTGCAGAAAAATCGATACAATGTGTAGGCTTACGCCCTGAAGAAAAAAACAGTTTTTTATGCAAAAAATGATTTGGAAAAGTTATAATCGCCGCCCTCAGTTATGGATATTTGATTAAACGCATTTTATGGAGCAAAAAATGGATTTTCGCATCTTTGCGCTGAGCCTGCTGTTATGGCTGTTTCCCTATGGGGCCAGTGCTAGCGAACAACTAGATGAGTTAACGGCACTTATCTATCAGTATCCAGCGAAAGCCTTCTCTCAGATTTCCACATTAGAAAAGCAACAAACTCCTGAAAACTCAACAGATATCGATAGGTTGCGCGTTAGCATTCTAAAATGCCAAAACCTACTGCAATTAGGTGAGAATGAAGCTGCCATTAATCTCGCTCAATTAGGGGAGGCAAAAGCAAAACAACTCAAACTAGATCAAGCACGCCCCTATTTTTTGATTTGCCAAGCAGACGCCAACCTCAACTATAATAATATTCAAAATGCCCTACCTTTGCTCGACTCGGCGATCACCCTAGCCCGCCGCTATCAACAACCCCAAGCACTCGTTGATGCCCTGCGCCTACGGGGGCAACTCGATACTGATACCGATAATTTCTCGTCTGCTATTGAAGATTTACGGCTCGCTATCGATATTTACCCTGATCTTCATACTCAAACCCAAAATTGGGTGTGGCCACCGCAAGCCTATATTTATGCGGCCATGGGCAATTTACTCTATGCTACCCATGATTTTCCCCAGGCCATGTATTATACAAATCTAGGAATACAAAGCCCTGATGCCAAAGGGAAAGTGTTACACATCATTCTACGTAATGCGGCCAGAATAGCTTTTGATAATCAAGAGTTCGCTTACAGTGATCAACTAGAACAACAGTCTAAAGCCCTTTTGCCTGAACTCGGCTCGCCACTAGAACTTGCCTACAGCTATGCCATTTTGGCCTCGATCTCGCTCGATAAAGGCCGTATCGACACAGCAGAAGAATACCTTTCTATCGCCATCAATACCTTCAAAAAACAAAACCAGCTATTGGCAATGATGCGTTCGACTCGACTGTTAGCTCAAATACGCTTTGCCCAAAATCAAGACGAAGCAGCCTTAATCCTAATGAAATCCGCTATTGAGCAGGGAGAAAGTTTAAAGCAGTACTCAGATCTAAAATGGTTCTATGGAATTTTGGATGATTATTACACTAAGAAAGAGGATTTTCAGCAGGCCCATGCATACTTACTTAAACGCTTTGAAGTTGCTGAACTTGCAAATCAGGTAATGAACCATACACGCATTTTGCAGTTCAAAGCCCGCCTCAATCAGCAAGATATCCAACAAGTAACAACGGACAGCATCATCAGTAATCCTTCTCTTATTCAAGAACTGGATCTGGATTGGGCGTATAGCACGCTCTTTTTGGTGATCATGGCAGTATTAGGCGGCGCTATTTGGTATTTCATCGATAAGCAGAATAATCGCGCCCCAAGTTCAACGATAGACGAGCAACCACTCTCACCATTAGAACAACTCAAAATGGCGCTCCACAGCGCAAAACAGGGAAATTACCCACTGACGTTATTACTTTTTAACGCGAGTCAGATACGTCAGGTTGATATGTCACCGCTCCAAGATGAATTGCTGCACAAACTGCGCGAGCAGGACAAACTCATTCGTTATTCTATGGATGAAATTATCATCCTCCTCCCCCACACGTCGACGATGGGCGCCCAGCGGGTGGTCAATCAATTAACGGCAGCCATTCAACCCTGGCAGGGTTCAAGCAGAGTCAATATTGGCATAGCTGCGTTACAACAATTTGATACCTTAGAGTCGTTAATAAAACGTGCGAGTATTAATCAACTGGGGAAATTGAAAGTAGGGGAATCCCCTCAAAATCACTATTCTCCCGCTAAGTAAGCGGCAATTTCATCGAGAAATGCGTCACCAAAACGACTCAATTTACGCTCGCCAACGCCGTTGACTGCAAGCATTTCTCCTGCGCTGGTTGGCATCATGGCCGCCATTTCCGCAAGCGTCGCATCGTTAAACACTAAATACGGCGGTACATCCTGTTGTTCGGCAATGGTTCGACGCAATAGCTTCAGCCGTGCAAATAATTTTCGGTCGTAATTGAGTGGCGCCTTAGATTGCCCGGCTTTACGCTTGGTTGTTGTCAGCGAAATACGAGGCTCGGCTAACATTAAGGCGACCTCCCCCTTGAGAATGGGTCGCGCTGAAGGGTTTAAGGTAATAGACGAACCTCGAGTCACATCTTGACTCGCCAGTCCCAGATGAATGAGTTGACGGATCACACTCAACCAATACTCATGGCTCTTGTCTTTACCAATCCCCCAAGTCGTGAGTTTATCATGGCCCCTGTCGACTATTGGTGCACCTTTCGAACCTCGCAATACTTCGATTAAGTGATTGATACCGAATCGTTGCCCTAGTCGATAAATACACGACAGCACCTTTTGCGCATCTTCGGTGCCGTTATAGCGCTTAGGCGGATCGAGACAAATATCGCAGTTACCACATGGCTCTAATGCACTTTCATCAAAGTAATGCAGCAACACTTGGCGTCGACAGGTTTGTGCCTCGGCAAACGCTGCCATGGTATTGAGTTTATGGAATTCGACCTGCTGTTGCGGCCCAGGTTCGGACTGTTCAATCAAATGCCTGACCCGGCCAATATCGGCGGGGTCAAACAACATAAAGGCTTCAGCATCGAGCCCATCTCGGCCCGCCCGGCCCGTTTCTTGATAATAGGCTTCTATACTCTTAGGAATATCGTAATGCACCACAAACCGTACGTTTGACTTGTTGATCCCCATACCGAAAGCCACAGTGGCGACCACGATATCAATTTGATCTTTAAGAAAACTGTCCTGCACGGCACCACGGTCTTCCTGGGTCATTCCCGCATGGTAAGCCTTAGCATTAAAACCTTGCAGGCATAAACGATCGGCCACTTCATCGACACGGCGGCGGCTACTGCAATAAATAATCCCACTGCTACCATTCTGTTGTAGTAGAAAATGTCGTAACTGATTAGCAGCATTGAGTTTTTCAGCTACTGTATAGCGAATATTCGGCCGATCAAAACTTGATAATAGTCGGTAAGGATCGATACCTAAACGCTCACAAATACTCTGCCGAGTCGCCTGATCCGCAGTCGCCGTTAACGCCATCATAGGTACATAGGGAAACAATTGTTTTAACTGGCCAAGCGCGGCATATTCAGGGCGAAAATCATGACCCCACTGACTGATACAATGTGCCTCATCGATGGCAAACATTGCCAGCTGGAGCGACTGCATGCGCTCAATAAAATCAGCGGTTAATAAGCGCTCAGGTGATACATAGAGCAGTTTTAACTCACCGTGGCGTAACTGCCGTAACACTTCGGCACTCTGCTCGCGCGGCAAAGAAGAATTGAGATAAGCCGCAGCGACACCGGTTTGCAACAGACTATCGACTTGGTCTTTCATCAAAGAAATCAATGGGGAGACGACAATAGTAATGCCATCCATCAGCAGCGCGGGCAATTGGTAGCACAGGCTCTTACCGCCGCCCGTAGGCATAATCACTAAGCAATCTTGCCCACTACATACACGCTCAATGACCTCTCGCTGGCCATCTCGAAAGTCACGGTAACCAAATACCTGTGCGAGGCGCTGGGAAAGGGGATCATCATGTATGTTGAGTAAAGGCGTTTCCATGGATCTGCTATCTAAAAAGTGAGGGGCTTATTCTAAAGGACTGAACCGCTCCTGTCTTGCGTCAATATCGGATCCTCCGCTGGTGCGGCTTTCGCTAAGCTGTAGAGTTGCATTTATCGTTAGCTTCACTGTAGATTAATTGCTCTAGCCGCACTTACCGATAGATTAAGTGTCGATAATAAATCCAATTAAGCCGAATTTCGCCACAAGGATGAACATAATGACGACCCAGATCCAAGCAGAGGTATTAAAACGTGTCGCAGAAGTATTTGATAAGCATGTACCTTTTCATAATCTGCTCGGGCTCGATATTAAGCGCTACGATATCGATGGCGTAGAGGTGGTCATCAATATGAAACCAGAACTTATCGGCAATATTCATCAACAAATTCTCCATGGTGGTGTCACTGCAACTGTACTGGATGTGGTTGGTGGACTCACAGCTTTTGCAGGCTTAGTCGCCAGCCGTGATGATTGGACAATCGAAGAATTACAGCAACGCCTGCAAACGCTTGGGACGATTGATATGCGGGTCGATTATCTGCGGCCGGGGCGCGGCCTCACTTTTACGGGCACAGGTAGCGTCATCCGAGCGGGTAACCGAGTGTCAGTATGTCGCATGGAATTGCATAATGAGCAAGGCACGCATATCGCTTTTGGGACAGGGACTTATATGGTGGGTTAGCGGGCTCACTCGCGATGCTCATCTACGGGCTAACCTCAAAACAGACTGAAGACAATATTCATACTAATCAATCAATTACAATATAAAAATATTAGCTCAAGCCTTTGATTGAGATATTCTGTAACGAAAGAACCCTGCGAATTCCTTGAGTCAGTAGACAGACACACCTACAATCGCGGTCTCGTTGTCCTTCGAAGATATCTCATGCCAGATTTTGAATACCGCAAAGGGATCCTACTCGCCGTCAGTGCATACTGTATGTGGGGTTTTGCACCTTTATATTTCAAGTTACTCCACCATGTTTCCGCCACCGAAATATTGCTCCACCGCGTCATTTGGTCATTTGTGTTTATGCTGATCATCATGCAATTTATCGGCGGATTTTCTCGACTACGCTTGCTATTCAAGCAACCTAAACAGCTAATAGTACTCGCCATTACCTCTATCTTAATCGCAGGGAATTGGTTGCTATTTATTTGGGCGGTGAATAACGATCATATGCTTGATGCCAGCTTAGGCTACTTTATCAACCCACTGTTGAATGTATTGCTGGGCATGCTGTTTTTAGGGGAAAGGTTACGTAAATTGCAATGGTTTGCGGTCGCACTCGCCAGCGCAGGCGTGTTGATCCAGCTGATCTCATTTGGCTCAATTCCCATTGTCTCACTGGCACTTGCCGGCACCTTTGGCTTCTATGCACTGCTGCGAAAGAAGGTCAATGTGGACGCCAAGGCTGGCCTATTAGTTGAAACCGCAGTGCTATTACCGGTTGCGTTAATTTATCTTATTGCAACGCTGGATACCGCAACCGCCAACATGCTAACCAATGATTGGCACTTAAACTTACTGCTTATCGCTGCGGGGATTGTGACCACGATTCCACTGCTGTGTTTTGCGGGGGCGGCGGTTCGCATTCCATTGTCTATGCTCGGCTTTTTCCAATATATCGGCCCGAGCATTATGTTTATTCTCGCAGTGAGCCTATTTAATGAGCCCTTCGATGCCGAAAAAGGGGTGACCTTCGGCTTTATCTGGAGCGCGCTGCTCGTCTTTACCTTAGATATGGCCTATAAACGCAAAACGGCGTAAACATTATCACGCCAACAAAACAGTTACTGAAGTGATGACATAATCACTTCTGTAACTGTGCTAAAAATTCAATCCCTTGTGGCACTGTCAGTAATAAACTGTAGCCTTTTGTGTCAACAAAAATGCCAGCACTCGGCTGGCATTAATAATAAAGTTGTACTTTAAGCTTATAGATCGAGGGCGAGAATTTTTGAACGGCGCTGATAGTTATACAGCTGCTTTTTCTTCTGCGGCAGCGCTTCCACATCTTCAATCACAAAACCATGCTCTAAAAACCAGTGAATGCTGCGTGTTGTCAGCGCGAACAAGCGTGAATAACCACGGCTGCGCGCCTGGCCAATAATATTCTTCAGCAGCAGGCTACCTCTGTCGGCATCGCGATAATCGGGATGCACCACAAGACAAGCAAACTCACCGGCATTATCTTCTTCAAAAGGATAAAGCGCGGCACAGCCAATCACTAAGCCATCGCGCTCAATCAGCATAAACTGCTCGATTTCAATCTCGAGTTGCTCACGGCTACGGCGCACCAGAATGCCTTGCTCCTCCAATGGACGGATAAGGTTCAACACCCCACCGATATCGGCGATCGAAGCACGGCGTAATCGCTCGGCACTTTCAGTCACAATTTGAGTACCAATACCTTCACGGGAGAACAGTTCCTGCAGCAGCGCACCATCTTCGAGATAGCTGACTAAATGACAGCGTGGTACACCATTGCGACAGGCATCGATACTCGCCTTCAAGAAGGCCATTGTGCCCACACAGGCAGAGCCTTGCTCGGCAAGCTTATTGAGAATGTTCTGCGCATCATTGGGCATTAACTCGGCAATCACATCACCATTACGGTCGAGGATGCCGTTCTGCGAACTAAAGCCAATCATCTTATCGGCTTTAAGCTTAATCGCCACTTGAGTAGCAATCTCTTCCGCCGTTAAGTTAAAGCTTTCACCGGTAACCGAAGCGGCAATCGGCCCCATCAATACGATACAGTGGTTGTCGAGCTGACGTTTCAAACCTTGAGCATCAATCCGGCGTACTTTACCGCTCAGGCAAAAATCCACGCCATTATCCACACCCAGCGGCTGGGCAATCACAAAGTTGCCACTCACTAAGTTAATTTGCGCGCCCTGCATTGGAGTGTTACTTAAACTCATGGATAAACGTGCGGTGATATCAAACTGCAGCGCACCCGCCACCTGTTTGATCACTTTGAGAGAGTCTTCATCCGTGATGCGTACACCATCATGGTAGGCAGGTTCAATACCGTTGGCCGCCAGCGCAGCATCTATCTGCGGCCTAGCGCCATATACCAATACGACTTTAATCCCTAAACTGTGCAGCAAAGCGACATCATTTAAGATGGCGCGAAATTGATTTTGAGCCAAAGCTTCGCCACCCAGCATGACCACAAAAGTTTTACCTCTGTGAGCATTAACATAGGGGGCAGAATGACGAAATCCATCAACCAGTTCAGTGGTACGCACGCGTTATTTACACCTCATTTTTGAGCTGGCAACGTCACTATGAACACGCCAGGAATGAATCGTTAAGTTTCGCGTATGGTATTGCATTTTAATTCACATATAAAGAATTTATTCTCATTAAAATGCAGTTTTAATACATTAAAGTGCTTACATTCGCACAATTTTACACTTTCAGTAAGTGTTTACATTTTTTTAACTGTACGGCACAAAATTCTAAGACTTAAGTTTGCGATAAAATTATCTCAGCTTGATGACTGGCAGCTAAAAAACGCAAAAAAAAAGCCCCTTAAATAAGGGGCTTTTCTCGAAACACTAACCAAAGATTACTTGATTTTGGCTTCTTTGTAGATAACGTGCTGGCGAATAACTGGATCAAATTTTTTGATTTCCATTTTTTCAGGCATGTTACGCTTGTTTTTTTCAGTTGTGTAGAAGTGACCAGTTTTAGCTGTAGAAACTAATTTGATCTTCTCACGATTACCTTTAGCTTTAGCCATGATCTATTACACCTTCTCGCCACGGGCACGAAGTTCAGCAACAACAACTTCAATACCTTTCTTATCGATCAGACGGATACCTTTAGTAGATACACGTAACTGTACGAAACGTTTTTCTTCTTCTAACCAAAAACGGTGGTTTTGTAGGTTAGGTAAAAAACGACGACGGGTCGCGTTTTTTGCATGCGAACGGTTGTTACCAACCATCGGCTTCTTGCCAGTAACTTGGCATACTCTTGACATGTCAATCTTCTCCAAAAAACAATTTTAACGCTCGAGCATTAATGTGCCTCGTATGGCCGTCGCCCGAGGCACAAAGAGGGCGCATTTTATACACGATCACAGAGTGAAGATCAAGTGTTAGATTAATTAATCCAGCCTCGTTCTGCAAAAGAAACTATCTCTCGATCACCGACAACCATATGATCCAACAAGGATACATCTATGGTTGCTAACGCATTTTTTAATCGCTCAGTTATTCGTCGGTCAGCCTGACTGGGCTCGGCAATACCCGACGGATGATTGTGACACACTATGACGGCAGCAGCCTTTTTTTCAAGCACTAAGCTCACCACTTCACGTGGATATACTGAGGCTGAATCTATGGTTCCGCGGAATAATTCGACAAACTGAATTACTCTATGCTGGCTATCCAGCAGCAAAATTGCGAACACTTCATAGGAGCGGTCAGCTAATTGTCGCATTAAATAGTCCCGAGTTAAATCGGGATTTGTCAAAACCTGACCTCTCTGCAGGTTTTCTTGTGCCACACGCCGCGCTAATTCAGCCGCAGCTTGAAGCTGGGCGTATTTTACAGGTCCCACGCCCGGAAGTCGACACACCTGATGCTTTGGTGCACAAAGTAAGCTTCTTAATCCGCCAAATTCCTGGATAAGTGAACGCGCCAAATCCACCGCATTGAGCCCAGATAAGCCATTGCGCAGTAAAACGGCAAGCAATTCCGCATCGGACAGATGCGCGGCTCCTTTTTGTAACAGTTTATCCCGGGGCCCTTCTCCCTCTGGCCAGTCCTTAATCGCCATACGACCTCCTGTCATTCCCCTTATTTTCAGTTTACAGAGTATGGACGAGATTTTTTGAACTGGGATAGTCACTAAAATTAACCGCTTTGTGATATCGTTGGCGGCATTATTTCAATCTCGGATGATGTCTGTGAGTCTGACAAATAAAAACGTCCTTCTGGGCATTGGCGGCGGTATTGCGGCCTATAAAAGTGCTGATTTAGTGCGCCGACTAAAAGAACGCGGCTTTGATGTGCGCGTGGTGATGAGTCAAAGTGCAATGGAGTTTATCACCCCCCTCACACTGCAAGCCTTGTCTGGACATCCCGTCGCGTCGAGTTTGCTCGATCCTGCGGCAGAGGCTGCCATGGGCCACATTGAACTCGCTCGCTGGGCCGATCTAGTCATTATCGCCCCCGCAACGGCCAACTTACTCGCCAGAATCAATGCCGGTATGGCAGATGAGCTGATCACCACCACTTGTCTTGCCACCGAGGCACCTATCGCCTTGTGTCCTGCGATGAATCAGCAGATGTATCGCAATGTCGCAACTCAAGCGAATTTAGCGAGCCTGCAAAGCCGTGGTTTTACCCTCTGGGGACCCGCGAGCGGCAGCCAGGCATGTGGCGAAGTCGGCCCAGGACGTATGTTAGAGCCATTGGACATTGCCGAATTGGCGACGCAATTTTTTGCAGTGAATAACACCCCAGAGCCTAAACCTCTGCTAGGACAATCGGTACTGATCACCGCCGGCCCGACCCGCGAAGCTATCGACCCCGTGCGTTATATCTCTAATCACAGCTCTGGCAAGATGGGATTCGCCTTGGCAAAGGCCGCCGCCGAAATGGGCGCAACTGTGACTTTGGTCTCAGGGCCAGTTAATCTAGCCACTCCCGAAGGCGTCACTCGTATCGATGTTGAATCGGCGCAAAATATGCTCGACGCTGTAATAGATAATGTTGATAAAAAACATATTTTCATTGGTTGCGCCGCCGTTGCCGACTACCGCATTAGCGATGTTGCCACCTGTAAAATCAAAAAATCGGCGGAAGAAATGCAACTTGCACTGGTGAGGAATCCTGATATCTTAGCCACGGTCGCAAGCTTACCTAACCGTCCTTTTGTGGTGGGATTTGCCGCAGAGACCCATGATGTAGAAACCTACGCCCGCGATAAACTCAAACGTAAAAACTTGAATATGATCGCCGCAAACGACGTTTCCGTCGCAGGCCTTGGTTTTAATGCCGATGCCAATGCCCTGCGCGTGTTCTGGCCGCAAGGTAGCCAAGATTTGCCCGCCACTGACAAGCTCACGCTGGCACGGCAATTACTTTCGTTGATAGTGAAAGAAAAAACAAATACATGAAAACACCGATTGAATTAAAGATCCTCGATTCCCGTATTGGTTCTGAGTTTCCCCTACCCGCTTACGCCACTCCAGGCAGTGCGGGTATGGATCTTCGTGCCATGATAGACACCACAATGACGATAGCACCCGGTGAAACTCGGCTTATCCCAACGGGTATCGCCATTCATGTTGCCGACCCAGGGCTGGCTGCGGTGATTTTACCCCGCTCCGGTCTTGGTCATAAACACGGTATCGTACTGGGGAATCTGGTCGGACTCATCGATTCCGATTACCAAGGACCCTTAATGGTGTCTTGCTGGAATAGAAGCGATTGCCCATTTACCTTAGAAATTGGCGATCGTCTCGCACAGTTGGTGTTTGTTCCTGTGGTACAGGCCCAATTCAAACTCGTTGATGAGTTCGACAGTTCAGATCGTGGTGAAGGTGGATTTGGCCATTCAGGCACTAAATAATCCCCCAAGTCGTTATTAAGCCAAGGATACTGCAATGGCTGTAAGCCCAAAAATTAATCGTCGTGAACATATTTTGCAATGCCTAGCACAAATGCTAGAAACCAGTCCCGGACAAAGGATCACCACCGCCAAACTCGCCTCGGAAGTGGGTGTATCGGAAGCCGCACTTTACCGCCATTTCCCCAGCAAGGCGCGGATGTTCGAAGGCTTAATTGAATTTATCGAAGAGTCACTGCTCTCGCGCATTAACTTAATCATGGATGATGAAAAAGACACCATGAAGCGCTGCCAACTGGTGCTGCAACTACTGCTGATTTTTGCCGAGCGTAATCCAGGGATTTCCCGCGTACTCAATGGGGATGCGCTTCTGGGGGAAAATGAACGCCTGCGCAGCCGGATCAGCACCCTATTTGCCAAAATTGAAACCCAGTTAAAGCAAATTTTGCGGGAAAAAACATTGCGGGAAGGCAAAGGCTTTAACTTAGACGAAGCCATATTGGCTAATTTGCTATTAGCCTTTGCCGAAGGCCGAATCGCTCAATTTGTACGAAGTGAATTCAAACTCAAACCCACAGATCACTTCGACGAACAATGGACTTTCATTCAACAGCAATTACTGCAAAGCTAATGAAATTACAGAACAAAGGACGGTAAAGCCGTCCTTTATTTTTACCTGCTCTCCCTTGCTCCACTGCAACGTTTGATTTAGTCTTTACAGCCACATAACAAAACACCAACATTAGAATACAAGGAATGTAGATGAAACATCTTCAAAGATGCTTGCTTCTCATTTGCGGGTTACTCGCAACAAACCTCTATGCAGAACCAAGCCAATTAATCAAAGCCTTCAGTGCCTCAGCTGAATTTACCGATATACAAATATCTCCAACGGGTGAGTATCTGGGTGGCATAACCGTAGACAAAGCGGAAGATAAACGGGCTCTTATCATCCTAGAGATGAAAACCATGAAACCGTCCTATATCGTTAACTTTGATGGAACAGGTGAAGTCGGTGCCTATTATTGGGTCAATGATAATCGGGTCGTTCTGCAGAAAACCTATAAACAAGAGCGTATAGAAACATCAGCTTACTACGGTGAAATGTTAGCGGTGAATGCCGATGGCAGTAAACCTAAATATATCTTTGGTTATAAAGGCGATGGCAGCATTTCTGCTGGCACTAACATTAAAAAATCAGAACCGATTTTTGCGACAAGCTACATGCTCGATCCACTGCCAGATGAAGAAGATGATATTTTAGTGTTCGCATACCCTTGGACAGGCACTAACCACGCAATAACCGAAATATATCGCGTCGACGTTTATTCCGGAAAACGCAAGAAGCTGGCCTCATCACCAGTACAGAACGCCAACTTTTTAATCGATCATAATCAAAACGTACGCTTTAGCTTTAGCCAAGATGCAAAGTTAAATGATTTGCTTTACTACTTTGATGAAAACCAAGACAAATGGATTTCAGGTGATAAATTTAAAGGAGACTTACTGGAGTTTAGACCGCTCGCCTTTACAACTGATAACAAGTCTATTTATGCAATTGGTGCGAAAAAGAATGAAACGCGCGCTATCTACAAGATTGAGCTAGAGACAGGCAAACAGCATAAGATCATCCAGCATCCGGTGGTTGATCCTAACGAGATATTAATCGATAAAAAGACCAAAGAGTTATATGCCGTTGAATTTGAAAATGGTCATCCAGAATATGAGTTTTTAGATAAGGAAAGTAAAAAAGCCAAAGTGCTTAATCAGCTTATGCAGGCTGTTCCAGATCATCGTATTCAAATCATTAGTGAAACCCGGGATGGTGAAAAATTGATCGTGGTTGCGATGAATGACAGAAACCCCGGAGATTACTATCTATTTGATAGTAAAAAATTCAAGCTTAAACACCTTTTTGCACAAAAAAGTTGGCTAGACCCTGAATCAATGGCTGAAGTTAAACCAATTACGTTTACCGCCCGTGATGGTCAAGAGCTCCATGGTTATTTAACGCTGCCAAATGGCCAAGAGGCCAAGAATTTACCACTAGTAGTCAACCCTCATGGCGGCCCCCATGGTCCAAGGGATTATTGGGAGTTCAACTCTGAAAACCAATTGCTAGCCCAACATGGCATTGCCGTACTTCAAGTAAACTTTAGAGGCTCTGGCGGTTACGGCCCCAAGTTCGAAGAAGATGGCTATCAGCAATGGGGCGAGAAGATCCAATATGACATTATCGATGCCACGCAATATGCTATCGATCAAGGCTGGGCAAACAAAGATAAAATCTGTATCTCTGGCGGTAGCTTTGGTGGTTACTCTGCGTTAATGGCTCCTATGCTCGCACCCGATATGTTCAAATGTGCAGTAGGGACTGCAGGAGTATATGATCTCGAAGAGTTACATGACAGTGGCGATATACCTCAATCATATTCGGGTGGTGCATTCCTCGATAGGGTGCTCGGCAATAATATACAGAAGCTACGAGATATGTCGCCGACCCACAATGTCGATAAACTCAAAGCGTCTGTTTTACTGCTTCATGGTGAAGAAGATGTTCGTGCCCCCATGGAGCAATTCGATGCGATGGAAGCTGCATTGAAAAAAGCCAATTACCCTTATGATAAAAAGATTTGGGATAAGGCAGGTCATGGCTTCTATACACCTGAAAGTCGTGAAATCTATTACGAAAGCATGCTCAGCTTTATTAAGAAACACTTATCAATTTAGCCACTAAAACGCAGGTCAAATATCTGAAAGTCAGATATCAATCCTTTACCAGGCCGCACGCAATAGCGGCCTTTTTCATAGGTTTAATGTACGATTTTAGTATGAATTATCTGCGATTCACGCTATTCTCCCAACCCGTTTCTTGCCCATGCAAGACTCCCAATTTGCACCCTAGTTCGCCTAGGTTTCTGGTTATAGCCGCTACGATGTAGTGGAGGATAAGATGGCATTAAGTGAAGCAGCAGTAAAAGTACAGGCAGCCCTACAGGAACGCGGGCTTGAAACCCCGATGCTCCCAAACGTTTACAGCAGTGAAGAACGTAAGGATAAGATTGAGCATCATATGAAGGAAATACTGACACTTATGTCATTGGATCTTTCAGATGATAGCCTGGCAGATACGCCGCGCCGCATCGCAAAAATGTACGTCGATGAAATTTTCTCAGGCTTAGACTATGAAAATTTCCCTAAAATTACCGTCATCGATAATAAAATGGGTTTCGATGAAATGGTGCGCGTGCAAGATATTAGCCTGACCAGTACCTGTGAACACCATTTAGTGACGATCGATGGCACTGCGACCATTGCTTATCTGCCACGCAAAAAAATCATTGGTTTATCAAAGATTAATCGTATTGTGCGTTTCTTTGCCCAGCGCCCACAGGTACAAGAGCGTTTGACGCAACAAGTGTTAGTCGCGCTACAAACCTTGCTCGAAACCAAAGATGTTGCGGTCAAAATGGATGCGGTACATTACTGCGTAAAATCCCGTGGCGTGATGGACTCAACCAGTTCAACCACCACTACAGCGCTTGGCGGGATTTTCAAATCCAACCCAGCGACTCGCGCCGAGTTTTTAAATCAGTCCAAATAAGGGATTAGTTTTAATAAGCACTCATAAAAAACGCTGCCATTCTTGATGAATAGCAGCGTTTTTATTTTAGCGATTTATAACACGCTTAAGCCAATTAGGCCTCGATGCCATACTGCTCGCGGTACTGGCTCACAGCCGCAAGTTGCGCTTCCATCCCAGGCTTTTCAGATAAGTAGCTGATAAGGTCCGCGAGTTTGATAATCGCCACTATGCCGCAACCAAAATCACGCTCAACTTCTTGAATCGCCGATAACTCGCCTTTGCCTTTCTCTTGTCTATCTAGCGCAATCAACACGCCCGCTAATTGCGCTTTATGGGCTTCGATGATTTCCATCGACTCACGAATCGCAGTACCTGCGGTGATCACATCGTCCACCAGCATCACCCGGCCTTTCAGCTCGCTACCGACTAAGCTACCACCTTCACCGTGGTCTTTTTTCTCTTTGCGGTTAAAGCAGTAAGGAATATCGATATTGTGGTGTTCACACAGTGCCACGGCTGTCGTCGTCGCAATCGGAATACCTTTGTAAGCAGGGCCAAATAACAGGTCATACTCGATTCCTGAATCCACTAAGGCCGCGGCATAAAAGCGGCCTAAACGCGCTAAATCACGGCCAGTATTGAATAAACCTGCATTAAAGAAGTAAGGACTGATACGGCCCGATTTAAGGGTAAACTCGCCGAATCGCAATACCTGACGCTCTAGGGCAAATTCAATAAACTCACGTTGATAGGCTTTCACAATCTCTCCTTACGACTTTGTCTTTTATGGTTAACTGTTAATTCGGTACAGAGTTTGTATTAAATCTGGATGCGCATTAAAGCTGCAGCTAATAAAAAGCCCCGCACTCTATAAATGACGGGGCTTGTTATCAATCGGGATTAGTTCAATGCGGCTTTCTGCACATCGACGATTTCACGAATACTGTTCTTCGCCAATCCGAGTAGCTCAATCAGCTCTTCGTGGCTAAAGGGCTCGCCCTCTGCAGTACCTTGGATCTCAATAATCTTACCGGTTTCAGTCATCACCACGTTCATATCGGTTTCGGCGGCGCTGTCTTCCACATATTCGAGATCGCTTATCGCTTCACCCTTGTAAATACCGACGCTGACTGCAGCGATCAAAAACTTAAGCGGGTTAGATTTAATGATGCCTTTACCGCGTGCCCAGTTCAACGCATCCACTAAGGCGACACAGGCACCAGTGATAGAAGCGGTACGCGTGCCACCATCGGCTTGGATCACATCACAATCGATCACTATAGTGTTTTCGCCTAGGGCCTTCATATCCACACAGGCGCGCAGCGCACGACCGATAAGACGTTGAATTTCTTGTGTACGACCAGATTGCTTACCGCGAGCGGCTTCACGATCCATACGGCTATGGGTCGAACGTGGCAACATGCCGTATTCCGCCGTTACCCAACCTTGACCTTGACCCTTAAGGAAACGTGGCACACCTTCAGTAAAACTGGCGGTACAAAGCACTTTCGTTTCGCCAAATTCCACTAACACTGAACCTTCGGCATGGGCCGTAAACTGGCGAGTGATAGTGATGGGACGAGTTTGTGCTGGCGTTCTGTTACTTGGACGCATGCGGGATTCCTGTATTCTGAGTCATTGACCAATTTTGGCTGCATATTATAGGGGCTTGCGCCCTAGGATGCCATGCCTAGGGCAATTCTCTGGCAAACTCATCTTGCCAATCTACCCAATAAATTACACTAGTATACTGTATGCCTTTAATCCTAAAGCCATTGACTCTATAATCCCCTCTCATTATGACGATTACACCATTAGGACAACCCATGATCCAAAGCATGACAGCCTACGCTCGCATCGAGCACAAAGCACAATGGGGCACAGCCTCCTGGGAAATTCGCTCAGTCAATCAACGCTATCTCGAAACCTATCTACGTTTACCCGAGCAATTTCGCAGCTTCGAACCCGTACTACGCGACCGTCTGCGTAAGCGTTTAAGCCGTGGCAAAGTCGAAGTCAATCTGCGCTACGAACTGGCCGACAATAGCAATAACGAACTGCAATTAAATCAAGGCCTCGCAAAACAATTGCTCGATGCCGCCACTTGGCTCAAGCAAGAAGCGGGACAAGGCGAAGTGAATCTGACCGACATCCTTCGTTGGCCAGGTGTGTTATCAAGCTCTGAGCAAGATATGGATGCCATCGGTGCAGATTTGATGACGGCCTTCGATTCAGCCATAGATCAATTTATCGAAGCCCGTGGCCGTGAAGGCGAAGCCATCAAAGACATGCTGTTAAGCCGCTTAGACGGCGTGAGCGAGCAAATCGCCATCGTACGCGAGCACATGCCAAAAGTGATGGAATATCAACGCGAAAAGCTCACCAATCGCCTAGCCGAAATCAAAGGTGAACTGGATCCTGCCCGCATCGAGCAAGAAATGGTACTACTTGCACAGAAACAAGATGTCGCCGAAGAAATGGACAGACTCGAAGCCCATGTGGCCGAAGCCCGCCGCATCCTCAAGAAAGGCGGCAGCGAAGGTCGCCGTTTAGATTTTATGATGCAGGAATTCAACCGCGAATCGAACACACTCGCCTCTAAATCCATCAGCACCGAAATCACTTCGGCCGCAGTGGAACTTAAGGTACTTATCGAACAGATGAGAGAGCAGATCCAGAACGTTGAATGATATCCATAGCCATCCACCAAACATCATTAACCATTGTTTTTAATCAATTTCAACATTTCATCCGTCTACTAACATCCATCTATACCCACCACTACCCACCGCTATATGGTGGGTATATTGGTGAGTATGCTACAATAATCCCGATCGTCAGTGGTGGGTATTATTGGCTTTCATAAAAGCAACCTTAAGGTCATGATGGGGAATGGATTTATGGGAAACCTAACAGTAAAAGAGATTGAGTCCAAGGCTAAAGGAGAACCAGGCCGGTATGCAGATGGAGGCGGTCTGTATTTTGTTGTCCCAAAGCTTGGAGTTCCATATTGGATGCTCCGTTACACGGCGCAATCCAAACGCAAGGAAATGACCTTAGCAAAATACAATGATATGTCTCTTGCGGATGCGCGTGCGGAAGCTGCTACCAAAATGAAACAGTTTCGCGATGGTCTCGACCCGCTCATAGCCAAAAAACGTGCAGAGCAATCCCAAATCAAAACCGTTGACGATCTCTTTGCCGATTGGCATTTAGGTAACGTTAAAAGACTCAAGCACCACGAAATCCCCGAACGTATCTACCGTAAAGACATTGCTCCCCATATAGGCAGCTTCAACGTCGATAGCGTCACAGCCAGAGACATAAAGGCTGTATTACAAGCCATTGCAGCCACTAACCGCCCAGCAATAGCTAACGATGCTCTAATGTACTGCAAGCAGCTTTTTAATCACGGCATAAAGCTGGATCTGCTTGGCGCAAATCCCGCAAGTGCATTTTCTATATCAGATGCTGGTGGCTTAGAAAAAAGTAAAGACCGCGCTTTAACGCTAGAGGAAGTCACCACGTTTTTTAAAATCGCTAGAGAAAATAGTAACAGCTTTAGCCGTGACAACTATCTAGCCTGTGCACTACTGATTACATTGGGAGTACGTAAGTCTGAGTTGGCTGAAGCGCCTTGGAGGGAGTTTAATCTTGATGAAAAGGTGTGGAATCTGTCCAAAGACAGAAGCAAATCAGGTGTGGGTATTGCGATTCCATTGCCGCCCATAGTGATGGAATGGCTATATGAGCTAAAAATCAGAGCATATGACTCCGAGTATGTCTTCCCCAGCAGACGCTCAAGTAAAAATCCCCATATGGGTCCTGATACGCTAAACCGAGCAATCACTAAACTATTTGGCCACGAAGCCGGTAAGAAAAAACAACCCCAAAACTTAATGGGTGATATGCCCCACTTCACTGTGCACGATCTACGTCGTACCTGCCGCACCCTGCTTGCCAAACAAGGTACGCCAGGACACGTCGCTGAACGTTGCCTTAACCACAAACTAAAGGGTGTTGAAGGGATTTATAACCAGCATGATTATTTCGAGGAGCGAAGGGAAGCGTTAGAAAAATTGTCACAATATTTGAAGGATATTATCAACACTCCTAAAAAAGCAAATTGATAATTATTTATATGCAGTGACTCATACAGGATCTGACAGTTTTGATGGTGTTGTTAAATCTACTCGTAGAAGCTAGCACCATCAAAGTCATTTTTGGGCAAAAGCACGCTGCATTTTTCGCAGGATAAACTTCATTTAGGATAAACAAAAATAATCCCCAAGCGCTAATCGTGAGCAGTTATTAGCCTAAGGATGTAATGCTTGGCTTGACGCTTTACCTTTACACCATTTCCCGCTGTTATGCTGCTTTTTAAACTCACACATGCTATCCCATCGACCGCTTATACCACTGTATTGACGACGAAACTCTTTAGCAGAAGTAAGCCAAGCATCAGGCGCAATGCCTAACTCATTGAGCAGTTTTGGTCGTTGATTATCGATATAACCTTTTTTATCAAGGCGGATGGCTCGGCCAGTCCAATCAATGAGTTCGAGATAATCAGCAAAATGAAACGGAATGCCCGTTTGTTCATTCAGGTGTGCTGCACCATCGAATTGGACGAGTGACTTGTGGGGAATATAAGCTTCATTAGTTGAGAAGTCAGTTTGTGGCACAGGGAGGGTTAATGGATGATTTGGGGAATTTAGCGAGTTAATTCGCTCCTGAATCGATGTAAAATCAGAGGATTGCAAAGAATCGGCAATACCTGCTCGAATGGGATTTAAATCCACATACATCATACAGGCCAGTAGTGCTTGCTCATCTAACAGCGCTTGCGACTTAAAACGACCTTCCCAAAAGGCGCCTTTACATTCATCTTCACGATTGGCCTTGCGGGCGATTTCTTCATTTAAACAGCGCATAAACCAGCTGATACTACTTAATCGTTCATGCCACTCGGTAATTAAGCTATCGAGTAACATCACTTCACCGTCGATTAACCCATCACCATTCATATACTTAGTCGCGACAGCATGGCCCTTAGTGATTTGACACCAGCGGCTGATAATGTCTTTTTGCGTTAACGATTTGGCCTTGTCGACATCAATTTTAAGCACTAAATGATAGTGGTTACTCATCACCGCATAGGCACAGATATCGATGCAGAAAATCGCAGATAATGCCTTGATTTTATCCACAATCCAGCCACGTCTATGCTCATAACTGCGGCCCGTGAGTTTATCTTCACCACATAAAAAAGCCCTACGAACACAGCGATTTATCACATGATAGAAAGGCGTCGCATTGGCATCAATTAGCTGTCTTCTGGCCGAGGTCATCACAAACTCCACACAGACAAAATCAGGATAATTTAAAGCCTAGGTGAAGGTGCTGAAAAACACAAAAAGATGTGACTGTCCCCGCTATTTATTTGTAAGGCGATTATTGAACGTTAGTATTAAACCCGATAAACAAGCCATTTTCTTTGCACGAACTTAAGCGAATGAGCTCCAAAAACCCATTTGGTCAAAACTCGCAGCAGACTGAGCAGCACAAAACCGCTGAAGTGATTAATCATAGGCAGCAGAAGCGATCAATTGCGCCAGTGCCGCCAATTGGCGGCGCGGCACCAAACTGCCCGCCCTGCTGGCAAACAGTGATAACTTCTACCGGCACGTGCTGCCCAGGCCGCTGGTCGAATTGCCCAATTGCAGACAAGAAAAAGCCCCAAGCAAATGGGGATGATTAACAAAAAGAGTTATGCCTGCTGTCTCTTTGTAGTCGAAGGGTTATCGAACATCAAAAAGATCTGGCTGTCCTGTTTTGTCGATTGACCAAAAGTGTGATGCCTGTTCATTCTCTATATTTAAGTAGATTCGTCATCATGAACATAAATTGCCCATGATGGCTTATGAGGAGAAGACTTTATCCAACCAAGCTCCTTAATTACTTTGTTAGCCATTTTTCTCATCTTCGCCCATTGAACACTATTTGACACCGAGTCATTAGTCCACAGTCCAGCATTCTCTTGACCGCTAATAGATAGCATATAGTCATCAAGCTCTTTGATAGTGCTTCTTGCACTATCAGGAAGTTCATCCAAATTGGTATCCTCCAAAGCTTCTTCCCAGCTTAATGCTAGCTCATCGGCCGCATTGGAAAAATCAGGAAACAATCCAAGTTGAACTTTTGCAGGTTGAGCCAGTGCTAATAACGCCCATTCAAATTGTTCGCTAACCATTAATTAACTCCACTTACTATTGTGCCTTTTTGGCTAGAGTCGGCACGGAATGTTGCAGGATTAACAACCCAGACTTTACCTTGGGTGCTGGTAGATATTTTGTAATATGCGCCGCCATGTCGGCCCCCCCCTGCATGAACTTGGATTTGTGTAACTTGTTTATGTCCGTCTACGATGATAATTGTTGCGTTACCAGAGCCTCTTGTCGATTGCCGTACTGCTACTTGGTAACCTTCAGCAGTCAATGTGGCAGCTATTTGTTCTGCACTTCGCCCCCATAGCAACTTGGGCTGGGCAACCATGTTTCCAGACAGTCCACCAGAAGGTAACCGCATTGAAGTTGAGGAACTTGCACGTAGAGGGGTATTCGCAAGTAAAACTGAGCCAACTTTCCTAAAGTCATAAGCAACTCCTTGGGCAACTTCATTGTCTACATCAGCCCACTGGTCCATCCTGCCAAACGAACCTGAATCTTGATGAAGGAAACGTTCAGTCCAGTCAGCAATGCCGTTTACCATATCTGGTATCAAGTTACCGACTGCCGCTACGGCACCATTGGCAATTGTTGAGGCAGTTTCGGCATACAAGTCACTGTACTTGCCATAACTCCAGCCTCCACTAGAATCTCCCCCAAAGCTATAAGTCGCAGTAGCACTACCATCTAAGTTTGTTTGACCCGATACTAATTTACCACCTGATTTTTCTAATTGGAGGCCAACTTCCCCAACTCTTTTAGCTTCTCCAGAAATTGTCAGTTTACCGTTGGCTTCGCCGTTACCTACCGTTGCTTTATTTTTCTTCTTTGACTCAGTGTCTGCCAACTGCACTGAGGTACAAAAGCCTTCAAAACCTGTATTTGACCCTGTACTACAACCGCCACCAGTCGCTGCATATCCTGTGGGGTCTGTGCCGCTCATCGGATTATTGAGGATGTACGAATATGGGTTAGCACTTTGGCTGTTCTCGGGGAACTGCAAGAACGGGTCAACACTCAGGAAGCGACCGACGTTGAAGTCGTAAATCCGCCCGTTCATATGAATTAACTGCTGCTCATTCAAATGCTCGTGATTGGTGTAGCCCTTAGTCACGCCTTGCCAGGCCGTCAGTAATACATTGCCTGCGGCAATATCCTGTGGCCGACCGAACACATCATAACCCCGGTATTGCAGGACTGCGCCGGTTTGTCCATCGATTAAGGTATCGACACTGCCTAAGTGGTCCCTTAATACGTGCTGGAATGGTGACTGATTGCCTAAGCTCCCCACATGGGCTTTCATCTTGATGGTGTGGTCACCGATGTAAGTTTTATCGATGGTGGCACTGCTGCTCACCTCACGTTCAAAACTGCCTACATAGTAGGTAGTGGTGATGCTGCTACCTTGCTGCTTAACCTGTTTATAGCGCTGACCATTCGCATCATAACTAAAGGTACTGGTAGTGCCATTACGTACGACAGTTAACGGCTTGTTTTGGTCATCGTAAGTTAAGGTCGCCCCATCGCCAATTAACCGATTACCATTGTTATCATAGGTAAAGTTGTAGGTTGTACCGCCGCGAATAAACTGCCGTATCGCGTTGGGGCCTGCATTCCCCCCTAAACCTTTACCCACGTTACCATAGAGATAACTGCTGCCATAATCACCTTTGACCAGAATATTCCCCGCGGCATCATAGTCATAATTGATAGGCGCATACGTGGTGCCTTTGATGGTTTTGGTGGAATTATCGACCCGCATCAGTTCATCGTAGGTATAATCCTCTGCAAAGCGAGCGATGGCATTTTCTTGCCGAACCAGATTGCCCATAGCATCGTAGTCATAGTTAAGATACTGAATACCTACTGTGCTACAACTGCCGTTATTACTGGTACAAATTGAAAGTGGAGAGCCAGCTTCATTGCGGAAGAATTGTTGTATCTTACCGTTGCTGAATCGTTGTTGATTGATACTCCCTAAGGCACTGTACGACTCAACTGTGCGTAGAGACAATTCACTGCCATCGGTAAAGCGTTGATAGTCTTGTATCAGATAACCGTTATCATCAAAACGGTAAGCAACATGCTCACCACTGGGGAAAGCTATCGCTTTGAGGCGGCCAAATTGACTGTCGTAGGCATACTTTTCAGTTAAGTTAAGGCCGCCCATTTGGGTGATAGTTTGTATCATTCGCCCCACAGTATCGTAACTGTGGGTTTGGATGTGCCCCGTGACACTGGCTTGATACAACTTGCCATTACCGACCGTGGTGTCATACACCCAAGTGCGTGTAGTTTGGGTATTGGTTTGCTTTGTTTGTCTGCCCAGTTTGTCGTAGGTAAACGTGGTGACGAGATTGCGCGCATCAGTTTGGGTGGCTAACTCAGCAAACTGGTTGTAACTGAATAGCCACTTACCCATATTGGGGTCATCAAACCATGCCTTGCGCCCCAAATCATCATATTGCGCGGTAATACGACTACCGAGCACATCCTGAATGAGTACCGGTAAGCCTGCAGCATTATAGGCAAAATAGCTGTTGTGCCCTTTGGCATCTGTTGTACTCAGCAGTTGGCCCAAGCTGTTATAGCTGCGGCTCATCTGGAGGTTAAAGCCACCCGAGACACTGATGTCGGTTCGAATACCATCAACATAAGTGTATTGCGATTGATAGGCGACCATGCCATCGTCATACAATTTGCGACTGGGTCGCCCCAATACGTCAAAACCTTGATATTGCACGACCTCAGCCGTCCCATAGGATTGGGTTGGTCGAGTCTCGCTCACCAAATTGCCTCTAACGTCATATTGTTTTTCGGTAATAATATCCCCAGCAAACCCTGCAGTAACGGTCTTCACCTCTCGATTTAAGCTGTCAAAATAGCTGATGGTTTCCGGTTGGCCACTGCTGCGCTGCGTGACGCTGTAGGCATAATAACCAGTTAACCATTCCATACTGCTATACACGGTTGGCGTGACGACTGTGGCCCCTTTAGCGCTGCCGCTACTGGTGATTTTGCCGATAAAGTTCACGGTATTAGTGGTGGTCACACCGTTGATATCTATCGAGGTGAGCACTGCGCCAGTCAAGGGGTCGTATTGTGTTGTTAACGACGCAACGCCCGGCCACTGGGCATTAAATGTTTGATACACAAAGTAACCATCATTACTCATGGAGACTTGGGTATAGCGGTCACCGACAGTGGTTTTTAATGCATGCCCATAGGGGTCATAAGCACTAAATTGCGTCGTACTTCCAGTGCCGGTTAAGGAGCCAATACCCTCGACCTTAGTCGATGTGAGTGCCATTACACCCTGCTCATTGGTGCCATAGGTATGAGTGACTCTTTGTCCCGTTGCGGTGTTAGCAGGATTAAGCACCACACTTTCATGGGTTGTTTTATAAGTTACCGTTTGATTGGTGCTGCTCACCGTCGGCATTAACCAGCCGAGACTATTCGTAAAGGCTTGGTTAGTAGTTTGAGTATGCAGCACCGTATTGTCTTCACTGGTAACCGTGTTTGAGGTCACTTGACAGTGGGCATTTTTAAGCGTGACATCCTTAACCGTTGCAACACTGATATTCGGGTTAACCGTCCATTTCGTGGTGGTGCTTTCTTGAGGATAAAAACACGCGCTTTGGCCCACGACGTAACTTCCTGGCAAGGGCGCATTTTTTTGTACTGAATATTCGCTGAGCGTGTTATTGCGGCTATCGGTGACCTTTTTGTACTTCACCATCCCGGACCAAGGGAAGGTTTGTTCAAATTGAGTCAGAGTGGTGAGGCTTTCACTGTTAAGCGCATCGGTGCGCGTTTCAATAATGTCGCTAAAGCCCTGAAAACCGCGGCCTGCGACATGGAAACGCGCATTTTTATAGCTGTATTGGGTGGTATCGACCCCGCCACCCCCATTATCACTCTTTAAGGTTGATACCACTCGCATGGTGTTGGTGAAGTAAACATAAGGGTAATTTAATGTCGACTCATCAACACTGTAGCGCGGCTTCAACTGGTCATAATCCAATTGGAGTTTCTGCCCCATGCCGGTATTAACATTGCTAATGACCGTATCCTGTGTCGTTGCATGGGCAAACACTAAAAAACCTACCGGGTAACTACTCGGCTTGCCACCTTGCTTACTGCCATAGAACCAGGTGCGCTTGACTGCATCCGACTCAAAACCGACCCCGGAGACGAAATCGACGCGGCCATCGCCCGTTAAATCAATCGGTGATAATGTTGCTAACGCGCCATAAACTGGCAATTGCACATCGGTAAAGGTTTTGCCATCAGGGTTAGTCAGTAGCACATTCCAATGCCACACATCGTAATCGTAAAAATAAGGGGCTGATGCACCATCGACAGCATCGCATGCTTCATTGGAACTCCAAGTCCAACACTCGTAAGTGTATTTTTTACGGAGTCTATCTGGGTATAGAATGTCTTGGCGACCATCACCGTTATAATCGACAAACTGAATAAAGCGCTCATGCACGTATCCTGCAGGCCCGCCATAGAGCGGGTCTTTGACAATCTTACCGCCGTCGATCGTCCAGGCGAGCTCTTTCATTCCCGTGTTATAAGGCGCTTCAAATAATCCGGCCCCTTTGTTAATAATGATGTAACGAGTAAAAAAGTTGTCGGTACTTTTGACTTTGTGCAGGGTTAAAATATCGCTTAATCCATCACCATTGAAATCGACCCACCGACTTGGTGTGGCGCGGTAAGTCTTATCGACACTAATGGCAAAGGTTTGGTTTTTCTCAACAAATGAAACAGTTTTATTCGCACGGTCAAAGACAACCTTGTACCATTTAAGCGCTGAATTAAATTGGCTTGGTGCCAAATCAAGCTCACCGTCACCGTCAACATCCATGGGGATTAACGGCTCTGCAGCGCTAACACTGAAACTGCCGCGATAATCAAAACCATCACCAATGGCTTTGCGTTGATAAGCCTTATAGGTGAGGGTGAAATTACCAACACCGGCCTGCTTATTGGTGGCTAAGAGAATGTCTTTGCGACCATCCCCATCAAAATCCATGACGTGGCTGGAGCAAAACTTATCGCCAATATCGCGATAAACCGACGCGTAACACGTGGCATTGATGCCAGTGGAATAGGTGCGCTTGATAGCGCCGCTAGGAAGTAAACTGGTGATGATTAACTGTGAATTATCATCGGTGTAGACAAAATCATCCGCCCCATCAAGGTCATAATCAATGGCACCGTTGACCACATTGCCACTGTATTCATTTGCAGCCGGGATGCCATCGCCATTAATGTCTCCGGCCCAGTTTTCAGTGCTCTTATATGGCAAAGTTCGATAACTGACCTTGTTTCCGCCCCGGGAAAGATAGATACCATCTAATGGAATCGATAAATCCGCTACGCCATCACCGTCATAGTCGTTGTCTTTGCGAACAGCCAAGCCAACGGTGTAATTGTCATTGATGGCTGCAAGCGCATGGTTTGTTATCAAGTTATGCTGATAAATACGCTCAAACCAACCAAAATCGGTATTTAGACATTGGCTGGGGTCAGTACCATCACAGTAAGATAAGCTTGCAAGTCTCGCCGCATCGTTACGCGTTGCTGGAGATAGGGGCGCATAATTGAATAGCCACTGCGCTTTCACTCCACCATCAATCAGCACATCTATACTACTCATGCGCTTATTGTTAATGCTATAGCCGCCCCAATGGTAGCTGGTTTCTGCGGGTACAGCCGTATAGTTAACGTGCACGCTGCGTGACCCTTGAACGCCTTTATAACCGGTGTAATAAATGTCTTGAAGGTATCGATTACCCGACGTAGAGGCATCATATAAATACGTCACTTCGTTACCATGCGAGTCTTGTGTGAGTTGTTGCAACCACGATGATGTAACGCTAACGCCGACAGGGATGATTCTGCTATTGGCGTTGCTTCCTAAAAGATGGTACGTACCATTAGCCTCGTAGACTTTGAAATAGGTAGTGCTGGTATTGAGCGCGCCACCCAACTGTTCAATGATGACAGTGGAATTGCGTTCGGTTTTATAAAAAGTACCTAATGCCCCGTAAACGCCCCGCACGCTCGAATTGGGGGCTGTTGTTACCACAAGTCGACTACCGTTGTAGCACAACTTGTCATTACTGCTGTAAGTTGCATTGCTTGCGGTTGCATCTAAGTCATAGATTTGGCTACAGCGTGAAATACTGGAATACGCTGACAGTGACCAGCCCATTCCAGCCAAGCCTTCTCCGGCTTGGCTACTGTAATTGAGAGATAGCGAGGGCTGCATACCATTTCGCCCCGGCGCGACTGTTAGCGGCACTGTGTAAGAAAACGCGCCACCATCAACCGTCGCTTGTCCTTGAATTTCGCCGACTAATTCATCAAACGCAGGTGACGCTAACGAGTTGCTGGCATCCGGGATGGTCGCAATACTGGCTAGGGTTGATGACTGATAGGGAGTGCCACCCGTTGGTGCCGTACCAACAAGCGTACTTGCGCTGTAGGCGCTGCATGCCGTACCGATACAGGCGTTAATGCGATAGTAATAGCCTGGGAGTGTTTTACCTGAGAAATTAGCAGAGCGAGCACTTGTCCAGCCTGGGCAATAGGTTTCTGAGCCGCCGTCAAATGAAAGTGCCATCAAAATTGGTGGAGTAGTCCCCTCATCTGGGTTACCAAGTCCACTATAAACAGTGCTCCAAGCATTGCCGTCAGTAGATTCCTGGATATTGACCGCTGTCACTGAGCAATTAATGTTCCAGTGCAATTCGATTGTTGAACTTATCTTGCTACCACTCAGCGGCGGGGTTGCAGGGGGTAGTGCAGCAGCGCTATTTGGCATCCAGACAAAACAAAGCAATAGCATTAAAGCGGCAAAAGATGAGTTACGGCGCTGTGTCCATAGCGGCAACATGGCATTCCCTTAGTTTAAGTTTCTATTTTTGTTAAATTACAATACAAAAACAAATACATTATGGCAACATAGAGTAAACACTTTATTTTATTTCTGAAATCGGGGGGGAGGTAATCATGTTCTCTCATCGAGAATGAGCGGATTATTTTTAAGACGCATTACCAATAACGGAACAAAAGCGGGGAATCCTCGAGACAATGAAACACGTTAGTAAACATAGAATTTATGTTTTCCTTCAGATCGCGATCCACTAGAACGTGGCAATAGCCAAACAGTAAATATGGCATTAAAGCGCATAGGCTTTGTGAGCCGGTTTTGATTGAGTCTGCATTCGTGATCGTAGACTCAAATCAGTTAGAACAGTTTAACTCTTAGCTTCATCTATCAGCGCGAGTCATAAAAAGCCTCTCTGCCGTTATCCATAAATCCGATGGATTGCAATTCAGCGCTTGGGCCAGTTTCCACACTGAAGCTATAGACGCCTTAGCAACACCCCGTTCAATACTCGATACAAATGATCTGGCAAGTTCAGCCTTATCAGCAAGCCCTTCTTGGTTATAGCCTAGCTCAACTCGGCGTAACTTAACCGCCCGACCAAAAGCCATACCCATCTTTAACACTTCATCATCATTCACTAGAGAACCCCAGGGTATTGAATACCGGATAATTCTCACGGACGCATGATAGACAAACCACGTCATAAACATTACATTTAGACCTGTATAGTGGTCATTTTGCCATTTTACATTCAGAATACACACCCAAAGAAAGTAAACATCCTCTTTCAGACCAAATAGTACGTTTAAACACACTAATTAAAAGGAGTTACACATGTCAGTCGTAAAAACCATGTCAATCATAGGAATGGTGTTTTTCCCTCTATGCCTCATTCTTGCTTCTGCATTTGCAGAAATCGATCTAGAAGCTTCAGCTGGATGGGGGATATTTGCCGCCATGTATGGGATTGGGTATTCCATCACTGTTTTTGTTAAAACTAAAAATGCAGCTAATAGCGCAACTTAAACATTCAATTGCGCCCCTAGTGTGGATAGGGGCTCTCAATCTACTGATTACCAATCAGCTAGTAGCACAGTGCAATACCGTCCATAGCGACGATTAGATCTATAAATGCGAATGCCAATTTACAGCGGAAAACACAATAAATATTCCATCTAATGCCAATCATCGTTAGCGGTTTATCACAGATTTAAGGTGTATTTAAAATGAATAAATTACTTTTTGCTTTTGTACTGCTCGTAATGACTAGTGCTTGCAGTGATTCTAAACCGAATGTTGAAATTGAAATCTACGAAAGAGCAAGTCTGTATATAAAATCATATGAAGTGAAGATCAAGGCTATTGAAGATCATGTCATAGTAAACGACATCATTGTAAATAGAGGCAACTGTGAAAGTCTTTTCGAAAAACCAGGCTTTCCCATACAGCTTAAATTTGGCAAATCGATTTCAGTCTCTTATGGAAGAAGGTGTGATGTAACGCAAGTTGACGTAGTAACCAATAATGGGAGTTGGACAGTTACCTACTGAGTGACATTAATCTGATATAGGAGGTGCTAACCTCCTGTGCCACCTAACTATTTAGGCGTTAGCTTTAATACCTCAGTACAAGCCATCTTGAAGAGTTAGAAGTACCTCTATCCTGAAAAACGCATAACAAAGCCTCAATGAAGAGGCTTAATGCTATTGGGTCGCTTCAACGAACAACAAATAACACTTGTGCTTTTAACTGCAACCAAACTTGGCTAGCTTTCTAAGCCGCCTGTGAGGCGGTGAACCTTAACGTAGTTGCAGGTAATAAACTGATTATTTTCCAAGCTGCCTGTACGGCAGTGAACATAAATCCCCTTCAGGCTCCTTGCTATTACCTTTTCTAAGCTGCCTGTACGGCGGTGAACAGATTTGAGTTTTTAACTATCGGTTACATTCTTTTCTAAGCTGCCTGTGAGGCGGTGAACTCATCGTTTCAGCTTTGGCAGGATTGCGATCTTTTCTAAGCCGCCTGTGCGGCGGTGAACACCAAACATCTTGGAATCCATTTGGATATTCATTTCTAAGCCGCCTGTGCGGCGGTGAACGGGTAAGAGAAATCGGCTTTATCTTGGCAGATTTTCTAAGCCGCCTGTGCGGCGGTGAACAAGGCGAAAGCGTTTATCGTACTCGAGTTTATTTTCTAAGCCGCCTGTGCGGCGGTGAACTACTTGATTAACTTCTCAGTGCTGTCTTTGCTTTTCTAAGCCGCCTGTGCGGCGGTGAACAGCTATTCCCAAGAGTGCCAAAACATCAAATTTTTCTAAGCCGCCTGTGCGGCGGTGAACCGGACAAGGAATATCACCACCATTATCCAAATATTTCTAAGCCGCCTGTGCGGCGGTGAACAATAAGAGGACAACATTATGTTGAGGGTTTGCTTTCTAAGCCGCCTGCGCGGCGGTGAACTTATGCTCCTGCAGTGCTTCAAAATCGCTACGTTTCTAAGCCGCCTGTGCGGCGGTGAACATGTCTGTGCCTTATGCAAGTTGATGCACGTTTTTCTAAGCCGCCTGTGCGGCGGTGAACGTTCGCTCATTATTTTACCTCTGGAACTAGACTTTCTAAGCCGCCTGTGCGGCGGTGAACAAATCCTTGAATGCCAAACTGCTTAGCTTTACTTTCTAAGCCGCCTGTGCGGCGGTGAACAATTGGCGGTATACTGAGTGCAATACTTTGGATTTCTAAGCCGCCTGTGCGGCGGTGAACCTTTGAATCCTTACGCCTTACGAGGAGCTTGGTTTCTAAGCCGCCTGTGCGGCGGTGAACCTCACAGAGGGTTGGTTCGTTAGAATAATGACTTTCTAAGCCGCCTGTGCGGCGGTGAACGTGATTGGGGTGCGTTCTGTATGGCCATGGGTTTTCTAAGCCGCCTGTGCGGCGGTGAACAGCCCATTTAAAGACAACAGCGATAGCAGCAATTTCTAAGCCGCCTGTGCGGCGGTGAACCACACTAACCCGTTAACATTTTATAGCCAAGTTTTCTAAGCCGCCTGTGCGGCGGTGAACAACAAACCATACCCCATAAGCCTTGATTGGCTTTTCTAAGCCGCCTGTGCGGCGGTGAACTTTAACTTGGTGAGTTTGGCTAAAAGTGTTGGTTTCTAAGCCGCCTGTGCGGCGGTGAACAATCACAAATGACGACGCATTAGGTTCTGGTTTTTCTAAGCCGCCTGTGCGGCGGTGAACTAACTAAGTCGAAAACCTACTTGGAAGCACAATTTCTAAGCCGCCTGTGCGGCGGTGAACATTGCACTCCATCATCACCAACGCTCTTGCATTTTCTAAGCCGCCTGTGCGGCGGTGAACATGGCATCAATACCGTATGTTGGCCCGGTGCTTTTTCTAAGCCGCCTGTGCGGCGGTGAACAATAGATTACTAGTTTAAAAGTGAGTAACTACAATTCGTTAGGCTAAAAAACATTATTTTACCTTACGAAAAATACACTGCAGTAACTCACTGTTTCTATTTGATTTGTTAAAGAGCATAAATTATAAGGTCAAAACTTGGGTAAATAGCCTCTGCTTGATAATCCATAACTGTCAAACGAAACACTTCCCTCCTTTACTACAGCACTATGTGTTTGTTGAATAAATAAAGGAAAGCGCGAATCCTTAGTGTAACTTTGCATATAAACGAAGGGCGCTTTGGTCTTTTTAGGTTTAAAACCTTCAAAATGCGCTGTAGCTTGCTCTAACGTTTCATTATGACGCTTCATTCTTCGAGCGATTTCCCGCGCTTTATTCGCACGGATTGCTGGGCGTGAATAAGCTACATAAACTTCTATTTTTTCGGGCACGGGACGGATACTACTGATATGCAAGTAGTCGGTAAAATGACGCAGCCAATTGCTTACCTTTAGCTCTTCCAAATGCTGAGGTTGAGTTGCCAGCAAGCGTAATTTTGAGCCTAAACTGTTATCCATTTCATTAAACTGTGGAAATGCGGCAGCAATCTCAAATTGCCCTACCCGATTTTTATGCTCGACCAAAGCAAGATGCACTTGATGATAGAGTTTCTCCCAGAGGAAATAATGCCCCACTTCCTCGTTGGGCAATAAGGTAATGTCTAGATAATGATTCATCGCAACTCCTTATTCACCAAACACACCGCCACGTATTAGCATGGCCATGACATAGTGTTGTTGTTCAATGCTAGGGATCTTGTCTTTGAGCATCCAAGCATCTAACAAATTATAAAAATCGTTTTTTTCTTTCGGTTGACGGTAGGCTGCACCACGGTTAGTCACAGAACCGTAGGGCTCAACTGCAATCGGTCCAATTTCTTCAAAATCGGGGTGCCAAGTGTCAATCGTACGCAATGCATTGCCGATTTTTTGCGAGTGCATTGCCGCTTGTCCATCAAGTTGATAAAGGAACTTACTCTTATCTCCCTTACCACCGCCCATCACCAACTCCTGTGAAGGGAATACCGCTTGGCCTTGTCCAAGTTGGCTGTATGCCTCGACCTTAATCAGGGCGTGTTTTTCCATTAAGCCAAATTGAATTATTTTCGCCAGCTCGTTTATCTGCTGATCATCGGCAAAATCACGTAGATTGAAATCATAACTATCAAAGGTAAAGTGCTGATTATTGGCTGTTACGACAATTTTTACCGCTTGTGCTCCAACACGGTTGCGCCATAAAAAACGGCCATTAGCGATATTCTGCGCATAGCGTTTTGTCAGTTCACTAAATTGAGTTTCAATTTGATATTGCTTCACTTTTGCGGCTAAGGCTTGCTGATAAGCTGGATCGTTACACGTTGACGGTATGTGTAAGTCACTCAGGATGCGTAGGGTAAACACTAATTTTAGCGTGTCTGTATGGTGGGGAAGGGCAGCAATATCGACCGTTTGTAAATTCGCCTTAGATACTTCGGCATCAAGTTTTGCGGGATCGTTTGCCGTTGCGGCTTTTAATCGGTTTGAAATCGTTCCTCTTACGGCTTTTTCTCCCACTATGATAGGTTGCCATACATTTTCATCCCAATTACCCGCAAACATAAGGGCGTCGGATGGAAGCAATTTTGCTTCAAAAGCTAACACTGATGGTGTACTCAGTTTGATATCTGCCATGATTAATGCTCCGTTATTTATTAATAGTCATCTAAATTAAATGAGGTTAATGCAGCGTCAAAATCTGCAATGGATGGTATATCTACTTGAAATGGTTCTGTCTTTGCTAAGTACCAAGGATGTTGGTAGCTGTAGCGCCATATTCCCGCGCTAATATCAATTAACCGATGAATACTTAGCCATTCACCTACGCTGTAAGCAGTTTCGGCAAATGCCACAGGGACTGACTTATCCCGCACATTGGCAACCTGCCCCGCTTCGTATACTGGCGAGATAGCACAATAACCTGTTGCAATAGGGACTAAATAACCCGCTTGAGGCTTTGGCACATAATGCCAATCCGCTTTGATGGTATCTGATGGTCCGCTTATTTCAGGTTCCGTTTCTAACCGAGTTGCCTGATAATTTAGGGTGGCAAAGTCACACCAAGCATCAAACAGGCTTGGCTTAGCACCATGAACGACCGCTTGCTGTAATCCATTTACATAGCTCGCAAGGTAATCGCTACGATCGATTAAGATAAATCCCGGCATTAAACGCCGTAGTGCTTTTTGCTGCTGTTCGTGGTCGCTCAATATCTCAATTTGCCCGTAGTGAGTGATCTGCCCTCCCGCTAGCCTCATTGCAGGTAACAAAGCGTTAATCTGGTCTATGAGCATTTGTTCTGTTTGATTATCGCCTTGAATTAACCCCTTAATTTCGATCAATAAAGAAACTTGCATGTTCATGCGGCCTTCTTCATTGATTGGTGCGGTATTTCCTTGTTGAGTTAATGGATTACGAGTCAAGGCAAAAACATAATCTCCCCAGCCTTTAGGCTGGCGAGCATGCACCCTGTTTTTGTGACTAACGACGCAAACGCCACCTAAGCTCACATCAAGCTCACGAGATAACTTGCGTGATAAAGCATGGGCAAAACCTAAAAAATTCGTTATCGCCGGAAACCCATAGGTCAACCCTGCAATGGCATTCGCATTTTGCACATCGAGTTTTTTAATTAATAAATACTGCGACATTCTATGCATCCCCATGTTTAGGTGTATGACGCTCAAAGGTTTTAAGCTGCACTAGACATAATTTCTTAACATACTGATGTTCAATATCACCTAGCACATATCGTTCTTTATTTTGCAGCTGAGCCAATAACCAAGTCGCAAAATCGTTGGCGATGATGTCTTGCCAATCGCCTTTGGCACGCTCCTGCTGAAAACGCGGTTCTGGGTTGGCGACATCGAGCCAAAGACCGTGAGCGGTTTTTAATTGACACTCAGCCGACGTTGCCCAACCTGCAAATTCCGTCATATTTTGAATAATGGCGGCCTCATTAAGTAACACATCGATAATTGGCAACACAAAACCATAATCCCGTTGATATCGCGCTTTAAAATTGTTTTCTTGCGCGGTTACCCCTGCCAAAAACGCTTTAAATTCGCGAATAAAACCTGCAGTTTTAAACCGCAATTGGCGGCTAAAAATACTGGCACTCGTGAGCGGCGGCTTGCTTTGAGCTTGATAATGCGGTGGCGCGCAATTGAGTAAGAAACTTTGTCCATACCGCTCGCTATTAAGTTGAGAGATATTTTGTGGTTTTGAGCCACCAAAGTTTTGCACTGCTGTTGCTGGGAATATCTTCTCGAGCGATGCGTGATAATGACCTTTTTTACGCGCCTCTCTAATAGCTTTGGGCTTATCGCCAAAACGAGTTGATGTGACGTGATGATATAACTCATGGGCTAAGGATGAAGAAAACAAAGGACACAGTAAGTGATAGTGTTGTGATTCATCGCCATTAAGCGCCGTTGATACTGGAAAGTACAACTGCTTAGTTAAGGTATGTCCCGTTAGTTTTTCATCTGCCAATGCTCTAGCAAATCCAAGCTGCCACTCTTTAAGTAATTCAGTATCTTGAGTAAATGCAGTTAAAGCATCGACATGCTGAGCTTGTAGCTGCTTGATGAGACTTTCGCCATTGACAGATATTTTCAGCAGTTTTGCCACATCAAGTGCCGCCGCATTGCCGACAGCATCTATCGCTTTATTCGCTAGACTTGCTGTGTTCAGATAGGTCTGCGATTCTGGCGCAGTATCCGCTACCAATATACTGCTGGCTTTAGCATCACTGTGGGTAAACTTAGCCGCATGGGTTGCTAGACTAATCTGTTTGGCGCGTTTTGCAGCATCAGTTAACCAATTCACCGGATTAAAATCCGCCTCAATCGGTGCAGCAGCTTCAGCATATTCCCTATTTGCTGTTGCTATTTCGATAGGATCCTGTGTTTTTTCAAGTATCTTATCCCGAGCTTTTTGTAGCGGTTCAAGCTTAGTTTGCTTACGCTGAGCGATATAATCGGCAAGCGCATCGCTTAAAGTTAATTCCATGGGCTGTCCTTATTGTCTTTACATTCGTACACACCAAGTTGTTCGTGCCATGCCCACTCTAGGGCGGGTTGATCTTTATTTGCCATTCGAAGGTTAATCTCACCAAATTGCTCACTCACTTTAGTGATCGAACTGTCCAGTAAGTCAGCCAAGTCTTGATATATTTGTTCAGTCGATGGATTAAACCACCAGAAACATCCCTTAGCTAACGGGACTATTTCAGAGTTAAAACGATGGTTTAACGTGGGATATTGATAGGGTTTATGTGTGGTATCTAATTGACACCAGGTTAATATTTCATCTTCTGGTAATCGCAATAAAAATGCCTCTTGGGGTTGCGATTGGCGAAATGCGGTTTGGCGAATAAACTCCCCACTCCAAGAAACATCATGCTTCCACCACAGATTGGCCTCTTTATAACTGCGATAAAAAATGACTCCAGCTTTGTCTTTGCCAACAGGTCCTAACGCCAGTTGCAAAGCACGATGTTCCTGCCCCCAAAAGGAGTTTACTGCCTGAGCATGTTGTTTTTTGTGCAGATCGCTATATTGAAATTCACTGCCATTAGCACTGGGCACAGGCTCCATAATTCTTGGAATTGCCGAAATGGCATCGAGTTCAGTAGTCAGTAATTGGGTTAAATCATGTTGTAGTAAGGGTAAAGCGGCACTTTCAAACCCTGGCTTACAGTACGCTGGATGCTCATTTTTTAGTGCCCGAATATTTTTATTTAAAACTAATAAATTAGCCGTCTTAGGTACCTGCTGACGATGACGTTGAATACGTCCTGCAAGTTGGATTAAAGCTCGCAATGAACTAGGTTCAGCAATCGCCCAGTCATAGTCATGATCGCGCCCCACTTCAACGACTGAAGTGCCTAACACGATGAAAATATTATTCGAAGTATTGGTCATTGATAATGCCTGCTGAATTTCAGGCTGGCGCCACAAATTGGCTTCATCGTGACGTGATAAAGCGTTATCGAGGCGACTTTCTTTGTAAGAGCGATGTGCTAATGGAAACTGCGAATGGTAAACACAGTAATGGATACTGTAATCGGCTTGCGGTGACATGTTAATCAGTAACTTAGCAACAGCGATCATTGGATTAATATTAGCCATACGCACAACACCTAAAGACACCTTACGCCCTGATGGATGTACAACATGGTGCATATCATGTAGCTGGTGTAGACATCTGTGTAGCATGGAGGCAACACACTCATCAAG
This sequence comes from Shewanella sp. KJ2020, assembly GCF_024197625.1. Classification (NCBI taxonomy): domain Bacteria; kingdom Pseudomonadati; phylum Pseudomonadota; class Gammaproteobacteria; order Alteromonadales; family Shewanellaceae; genus Shewanella; species Shewanella sp. KJ2020. The sequence continues at coordinate 67,621 of NZ_JAKUKD010000017.1, forward strand.
GGTGGTTGGCGATGCTAATTCAAGCTTTACCAGCTCTCCCCTACGGACGACTTGTTGGCAAGCGAGCTTTTTAACTCTTTTACTCACAAAAATTTTATGTTGCTCAATATAAGATCTTGAGTTGGATATCTCTAAAGTTTCACTTTTATATTCATCAAACCAAGCACACCAGATTGGAGGCTGTTCGGTCGTGGCGAAATGCGCCTGATTAAAATGCTGGCGGCCAGCATGATAGGCATCAAATAGTGTTTTGATCAACGATGGCGGCAGTGTCGCTGATGACAGTAAAACTCTAGAACCTAACATGCCTGCCCAGTTCACTAAGCGACATAGTGCGGGTAAGTCCTCAAGTCCAAAATCATCCGGCTCATCTAAAATTAAATCAGAGGTGAGTAATCGCAACATAGGCGCAATTTGTTTACCTCCTCGCAAGCTTTCAGTTGCAGGCATTAGATGATCAATGGTGCTAACCAAAATGGGCGCACTCACTAATTGCTCCAATTTAGGACACGCAGCAAGCCAGTGCTTTAACCGCCCATCATAAATTTGACCTTGATAACTAATAAATAATTGTTCGAAAAGATCCTCTGCCGACTCACTACCAATCTGCTTATGCTGCGGTGTTGCATTGTTCAATTGATGTAAGGTGCTAACGGCCTGTGAACCAATCAGTACCGCTAGCTCATCATCCCCAAGTTTAAGTAAATCCCGATAAGCATCACCCGTTTGTAAGGTAAGCGTTCGTAAACCTAGTGCGACTGAAAAACGGCAACCTTCTCGTTCATCTGCTAAACCATACATAATGCGGGCACTGGCTATGGTTTTCCCGCATCCGGTTGAGGCCATATTGACCCCGAAAAAACCTTGTCTCTCACTGCCTTTAGCTATCAACTTAGCTTGAGCAAAAGCCTTATCTTGCCAGCGATACTTGGCGTTTGTCGCGTTCTGACTAAATAACTTATGTTGGGCAATCGCTGGTAAAGTATATTTTAAAGCAGGTAAGTTTTGTGCAAAGCGCTGGGCATTCACCGCCACACCAATATTATGCTCATCAAGCTGTTGCTTTAACGCATTACCCGCCTGTGGCAATCTTTTATGATCAGTATTAGCAAAGGCGTTGTAAGTTTTATCTCGCCACTGAACTTTAGATTTTTCAGCGGGAAGAGAGGAATAATAATGATCGGCGAGCATCAACGACAAGCGCGCCATATGTCCAACAAAGCGTTGCTCAAGCCAAACTTGTTCAGTAAATATCAATGGACAATTCAGCGCACGTTCGGATAAGTTTCGGGCTTTATGCTGCCAAGGCCGACTTAAGAGGGGCGTACCTTGACTAAACTGCCAATTTTGCCTGATAAGATCCGTATCTATTGCCGTCATGTTTTCTGCATTCGCTGAATTCCAATGGCAACTAAAACAATGAGAGAGCCAGCTGTCTATTTCCTTTGTATGTACGCTACCTACATGGGCGAGCGGAAGTCGGTGGTGCGATACAATCAACCAAGCCACCAATTTGGCAAATGGTGCAAGTTGATCAAAAGGTCGCTGATATCCGGAGTCTTCTTTAAACAGCCTAGACAAAACCTGCTGTTCTATTTCAGTACTGTTTTTATCAATGTTGGCCAATTTCTCCAGCCAATCCTTATCCGCTAAACCATTAGCAAAGGCTTCAAATAATCGCAGGGACACCCACTCATGCCGATAGGGCTCCCCCTTAGACTCGGTTAACCCTTTAAGCTTTAACTGAAATAAATCATTCGCTTTTCCAAAATCATGAAATAATCCAGCAATACTCGACGCAAGGACAATTACTTCATTTAAATGCCAACCCTGCTCCCATTCTTTATGTTCCAAATTAAGCTGAGTGCGATTCACCGGCACTATGCCTTGTTCATTAAATTTCAATCGATTTCCCACGATCCACAAGAGCTGAGTTCTAGAACGTGAGCGGATCCAGTGGCAACTCACTGCAGTACTTCGACTTGCAGTTTGTTTGAGCATTTTCTTAACCGTTAACAGTCCATCTTCCGTGATCAGAGTTTGCCAAGTGTTATCACCTATGCGATTGGCGAAAGCATCAAGTACGCGGCGGGTCTTTTTCAGGGCATTTTTCTCGCACTGACTGATAAAAGTCACCATCATAGCTGCTGTACCTTATAATCCTTGGGCTGCAATTTGCTCAGCACTGTAGTCCTGAAGTGCAACGTCTTTCACCGTATTAAACATAAAATCTAATGCTTTATGATCGGTAAATGCCTGCAATACTTGCTGACGAAATTCTTGTTCAGTGGCGTTCTCTTTGGCGCAAACAAAAGCCCACGGTAGCACTATGGCGTCTTTGATGAGATCAGCGACATCAAACACTAATGCTCCGCGGCGAGTTTTCCCGTGCATCACGGCAAAACCATGTGGAATGCCCAACACCCAGAGGCAACTAGCTGCAAGTCCATAGGCTAAATAATTGCCGTGGTTTAAAAAGTCATTAGCGATATCTGTGCTTTGGTGTTGACGGGTAAAATCTTTGAGTTGGGTATTATTGGCGGCGTGCTTGTACAGCACTTTGGTTAACTGAGCTTCGGTCAGTAGCAGGTCCGACTGCTTGGCTGCCACCTCTGTGCGGGCATGAAAAGTCTCAAGCGCGGCTTGAATTGCCGGATCCTTAAAAATAAAGCCTTCCGTTTTGAGTTCGCGATCCCTCTGCCACACTTGCTCAATAAATTGGATGCGGGCTTGCTGGAAGGTTTTCGCGGCGAGTAATCGTTTTTCATCATCGAACCAAAATTGCATCCAACCGTGCAAATATTCAGTGGGCCGATATTCACTCTGGGGCGTCAGCCATTCCACTTCGCAAGTCATATAAAGTGGCGTGCCGCCACCGCCACAAAATCCGACTAACACCCCCGCCTGCGCCAGCATTCGCATGGCCGCTTGGGTGATGGACGTGCCATTGCCTAATAACAGGACTGTAGTATTGGCGATGGGGATATTGAAATATTGGTTTTCGTTTTTGGCTTCGGTTAAGTAAAGCACTCGACCGTCTTTCTGCATCACACGGCAATATTCCAAGTAATACATATTGGCGCGCTTTGAGTGCAGAATTGTTTTTAAATCAGAAGGTGAAAAATCATCCATAAACAACCTCAATAAGACCTCCGTATCAAGTACATACTACATCTATAAGCACTTACTCACCATATCGTTTTTGTGAGACCTACATCATATTTATCAACAAAATTATCTCCAAATCGATACGCTTTATCTCAATGATTTCATTTAAGAGTTAACTTATAAAACGCTAGGCTCCGTTGGTTACGGATTAACAATCTCTCGCCTCTATCCTTTCCAGTATCCATTCGTGTACTTCACTATCTACCCATGCGGCAGTTCGGCTACCAAGTGACACAGCCTTGGGTGGAGATTTGGCTATGTAAATATGTTCTATTCGTCGTTGGAAACATAATTGGAGTTAAACGCTTTGGGAGCGAGGAGCTAAGGGGGTTCCTCGATCCTGTATTGATCATCAGGGCGACAAGACAGGCGCATGCCGATGAGGGCGATGCGCTTGTCTATATGTCAGTTAGTGCCCTGTTTGAATAGTCTTTGCCATTCCAGTGCTTAATGCATAGTGGCTGTTAGGCAGGTCGTGTTATTGCAATAGTAACTAAGCAAGCTCTGAATTTTGTCCTTACCCTAGCTTGTTTTCGGTCGTTCCCTTGGTTTAGTTAGGTTATTTTTAGTTATTGCTCATAGGCTTACTTATAGAGGGATTCAGCCGAGAAAAAGCATTTCAATCTAGTAATGGAGGACACTCTTAGCCTTTGAAGGCGGGAGGTTGTAAGGGATATCCTGGACTTAATTAATGTGCAGTAAAGCGGATGCTGATATGGGCTTAAACGGTTGCACTTTGGGCATCTCGCTCCTCTATTCTTGTTAAAATCCATTCTTGCACTTCACTTTCTACCCAAGCGGCAGCTCGGCTACCGAGTGACACAGGTCTGGGGAATGTTCCTTCTGCGATGTACTTGTAGATAGTAGAACGTGCTAGACCTGTGTAATCCATAACTTTGGTAAGGCGAATTAGTTTCATGATGAGTTTCTCGGTTATTGTCTCATTACATATGTCCTTCCAGTAATTTTTAACTTTTTCCCGATTTCCAAATCTTTTCAGATATATATCACCCCTGTGCATAAGCCCATTAATGCTTTCAAGGAGCCTGATATGTCAACAAAAGCGATGCACACTAAAGCTGCTCTACACGAAACCACCCACAAGCATGTGACTCAGTGGCCGCAAACTGCCGATGAGGTTCTCGCCTCTGCCGCCAATATCATTGCCGAGCGTTATGTGAAGAAGGACGCCTATACCAACCCTCAGGCCACTAAGGATTTTTTAACATACAAACTGGGCGGTTATGAGCGGGAGGTGTTTGCGGTAATGCTGCTTGATAACCAACATCAATTACTCGAGTTTAAAGAGTTGTTCTTTGGCACCTTAGATGCCGCCAGTGTTTATCCACGGGAAGTGGTTAAGGCGGTGTTGGCCGTCAATGCGGCGGCGGTGATTTTTGCCCATAACCATCCCTCCGGTGAGTCTGAACCTTCGGCTGCAGATAAGAGCATCACTCAACGGTTAACCGATGCATTAGCGCTTATCGATGTGTGCGTGCTTGACCATATCGTGGTTGGTCGCACGCCAGTGTCCTTTGCTGAGCGCGGTTTACTCTAGCCAATGTTTAAACCTGCCACACCTTCTTAAGGAGTCCATCATGATTGAATTTACTGATAGCTTTTCACAGGCCTGTGTTGCCGAAGCCTGTGCTGCGTTTCCTGAACTGCGTAATCGCTTAGCGGTTGAACTCATTTTGCCGATGTTTGTGCGGCCACTTAATGCCATGGGCCAAGTGATTGGTAAGCCGATTGTGGCACCTAATCCCAAGCTGCATAAAACCGTATTGAATGTGTTTCACCGTGATGTGGTTGAGCACTTGCCCAAGGAGATTGCCTTTTGCCGCTATGTTTGCCCCTGTGACAGTTATGGTGTGCCAACAGGTGAATGGCAGCGGGTGATCAACGGGGTGTACTTTAACCATGGCAGTAATGAACAGCCTAATTGGAGTGTACATACCTAAAAACGATTACCTGCCCGATATTCAGTCCTCTAGCCAGTTGTACTCGCCTTGGCATTTATCCCCGCTAGTCCGCTAACAAGCAATCCACTACCTGAGTTTCATCCTTCAACTATTGAGGTCACTATGACAACCCTAAAACTTTTCGATATTGAGCACGCCTGGGGCCTGCCCCGTAAGGTGTCCCCCCGCTTTGGTGCGAGACTGATTTTGCGTGGACTGCATTTGGATTATCTCAATGACAGAGCAAGTTTTGTCAGTGAGTTTCCTCCTGAAGTACGCAAACGCTTCAATCACGCTTTCCCAAAATTAGTTAAACAACTTGAGCGATTAGTCGTCACCGGTGAGATAGATGCAAGAGAGCAGCACTGCGTCACCATTGAGCACGATGACTTTACCTGTGAGGCCGATACATTAGGCAGCCATGGTTATTTGTATATTGCTGTCTATCAAACCGCTGACAAACCACTACCCGCATTAACACACAGCCCTTCGATAACCTTGTAACACCAAAGCGCATCCTAAATACCTCATCACGCTCCATCAGACTCGTTTCACGCAATTTTTACCCCACCAGCAAACAGCAAGAGCCCAGGAGTTTTAGCTCCTAGGCTCTTGCGTGTGCGCGTAAATCAAAGAAGGAATATCCCATGAAGTTAATCATTAACCGTAACCAACTGCCATTAATGCCTAATCGTTTTTACCAAGTCATTGAAAAGGAACTGGCTGACGTCGATCCAAAAGATGCCAATGCGATCACGCTCAATTTTAGAGATCCAGATTACAGCGCCGAAGATGGTGGCTTTCATCCTGTCGAAGTCCGGCTTGAGAAACAGCAAGAGCACTGGCGTTTAGTCTACGTCACCGACTTTGCTTTTCGCGGTCATCCCTTCCCTGAACTCGTCAAAGACATCGATATCTGCTTTAACAGTAAGCAGGTCTATAGCTTGTTTAGTGGCTGGATTGGCGAGCGGGAATGCAGAGCATTAATCGATTTATTTACCCAAAACTTTGCCACTAATTTCGTTATGGGCGTTTACAAGGTGAAGGTCAGTTTGGATTAAACCACTTAGCCAAATGAAGTTCCCAGAATCCTAAAACGGGAACACTCAAACCCTTGCCCCATGCGGCTCTCAACAACGCAAGTGCCCAAAAACACGCTATAGCAAAAAAGAGGAACATGACCATGCCTGAAGTTCAAGCCGTTAAAGATCAAGACACCGTTAAGCTTATCAGCTACCTACTGGAAAGACAGTTTAGCCAGCAACTGGCCGATGTGTGGAATATCGGCCTTAATCTCGCCCTGCGGATCTCCGACTTACTGTCGATTAAGTTCAGCGATATCCAGGGCGATAGACTCATCATTAAGGAGTCCAAAACCGGCAAAATCGCCAACATCAAACTCAACTCAAAAACGCTAGAACGGATACAGCGTATTGCGCTCGAACATCCTAACCATATCTACCTGTTTCAGTCCTACCGTAATCAACGGGCGAAGCACATCAAACCCGCGCCTTTGTCACGGCGCTATATTTGCCGCGCACTGACGATGATTGGTGAAGAGCTTAAAATTGCCTTAGGCACCCACTCGATGCGCAAAACCCGTGGCTATCTGCTGTATCAACAAACCAAAGATATTGGCCGAGTAATGAAGATGCTCAGACACAGCGCCGAAGAAACCACCCTGCGGTATATCGGTATTGAGCAAGACGATATCGATAAGGACTTTGTCGAGCTGGAAATCTAACCCGCGCTTATCACTACTGGATAGCGCCTCATTTAAAATCCTCACACAGCCAACGGACTATCAACGCGAACACCTGCAACTAACCTCAGTCTGCATGGCGAAATAGCACGTCGCAATGATAGAACCTTGGCTAAGGAAACATTCATGCAAGTATTACAACCTGGCGATCACCTCGTCACCAATATAGATTTTCTTGGCTTAACCGAACACCATGGCCTCTATGTTGGCCATGGAAATGTTATTCACTTATCTAAACATGGCATTATTGAGGAAATCGACCTGCAGCGATTTGCTGATGACCATGGTGTCAGAGTGAAAAAGTCCACGCTGTTTCCTCATCAAGCCATTGAGTTTGCACGCAGTCAGCTGGGTCACACCAGATACGGCGTTGCCACCAACAATTGTGAGCAGTTCGTCAATGAATGCTTAGAAGGGAGCAGCACCTCCAATCAAGTGAGTAATCTCACTCACCTTGCCCTGCAAGGCTCTGCCAGAGCAGGCTTGCTGGGAAGCACTGCTTCAAAGCTGACAACAGGGACAGTCGCAAACCTTGTGTTAGCCTCTACCGCCATCAAAATGACCGGCGAATACCTAGGGCTACCCGACAACGTCAACACGCTACTAGGGACACCAGGAGATCTTGTTGCTAAACCTGCTGAATGCCTACTAAAAGGCACCACGCAAACCCTGGGTGAGAGTTATGATTGCTTAAGCCAAGGTAAGATTGCCGATGCAGGGATCAAGCTTGTCACAGGCAGTTTAGAAACTGGCTTAAACACGGTTTTGACAGCCGCTGAGGTGGGAGTTAATGGGGTAAAAGCTGGCGCTGAGCTGATATCCAATGCATGGCATTGGCTAAGATCATAAGTATTGGAGTCATCTCTTTAACAACGAAGCGGCCTTCAAGCCGCTATCGTTGACATACTTAAGGACATATAAAGATCGAGTCCCACAGGTAAGCACCTTTATTTTTTAGCTTAAACCTTAAGACGCTAATCACTCTGTCACCACGTTTAAATTCGACTGCAGCCGAATGAACGTGTTCTATCGCCATAATGCTTCGTCTCTAGCTTGGCAAAATAGCTCAAGCGGAAGAAAGTACTCGCAAAGGTTTGAGGATAATTGTTGGCATTACGTTTGATATAGTACACCGGCGTATCTTCAGGAAAATGCACTAAATGCCGCGTACTGAAATCATCGAGCCCTAAAGCACTGGCCCAGGCTTCAACAATCTTAGTACTCAGGTTTTGTCCACTTCGATTGTAATTACCGAGGTAGTTATAGGCATCATTATTGAGGAAGATAGCGATATGGTAATGGTCTGTATCTGCACATGCTCGCTCCTTTGCCCAAATAATACGCTGAGTAGAAGGATGCACCCGCTTACCCTCACGCCCCTTGCTTAACCTATCATGTTTGATTTTAGCGTTCAGAGACTTAAAGAACTTGGTTATCACCGTTGAATCATAAACTACAGGTGAGTCGCGAAAATTGAGCTGTGGTAGATGCAAATCAAACCGCACCATAAAGGTACGAGGGTGCTCAGTCAGAGCAGCTTGTAAGGTCTGTAGAATGGCGCTTAAGTATTCAGCGCTTAGTAGCTTTGGATAAACATTGAGGCCTTGGTATTGGCCATTGTTGATGACAGTAAGGTTAGTGTTTGAGGTGTGACGTGAGTGCATATTGATATCCCATATTGGTTATTGTTCATAACGTATGGGGTTTGTGTAATTTATAACTCAAAAGCCCCAAAGGGCTTGATATCACTTGCAAAGGTTAGCTCGCCTTTGATGGCAGCTAACCCTGTATGTTCATAAGGTAGTGTTATAGATACTGGTCGAGTGGATACTATTGAGTAGTAGGTATGACTACAGACTAATAGTATTAACAAACAGACAATCGCAATAACTGAAATCCCCGTCAATCATTGAGCAGTAGATCGGGCGAACAAGGGCAATTGGATATCACATTACTCGACAGTTAAATTATTAAGATCTCCCGTTTGCTTGCTATTTCTCAGCAAGTAGCACATTGATTGGCATGTGCATGGTTGGAGAAAAATACGTCATGGGACAAATAGTTAGGTTGCAAATGATGCCTGTAGGTTTGTGTTTTACAAATTCAGTTAATTCTCGATAAACAAATTTTGCTAACCCAAAGCTGATGCTAATGAGCGTGTCAGAAATTACCTTTGCCAATTCCTCTGCACTTAGCTGCACATTTGTGAGTAAAAAGTTTTCCTGCACCATCTCTTCTCGTAAGAAATAATCATACACCTGCTGCTCGAGGCTAGGCACAATCGTAAGCTCGCTGTAATGCAGATTTTTTCTTGAAAACAGATCCCAATGTTTGGTTAGCATTAAAGACGCGTATGAAATCACTTGCAAGTCTAGAGTTTTAAACCCCTGTTTTGTAATAAAGTTTTTATAGAAATATCTAGAACACTTCCACGCATTTTCAAGATTTACAATGGCACTGAATCGTTTTTGTGCTTCAACACGCTTATGTTCAGCGAGAATTATATCGCCATCAAAGTCCTCTTTAGTAATTTCAGTGTCTGCCGCAGCTTGTAACAGCATGTATAGATTCAACTCCCATTGATTCACCAAGGTAATGGGACGTGCGGGTTTAGTGCCAATCGGAGGATATTTTGTAGGGCTGGTATTTATGAAGTAGCAACTCTTACTTTGTGGTCTTCGTTTCTTGGTTATCTCTGGTGTACCTGGCTGGTAGTGATTTATGTAGCCAAGGCTGATTAAGTTTTTCCGCTGTGAGGCCAGCTGTTGCTTGGACATACCAGTAAGTTTATACAACTGTGCATATCCAAGCGTACGCACTTCACCAAACTCATCGGCATGCATTAAAAAAGTAATAAGTAGTAATCGATTAGCTAATTTTAATGGATGTCGCAGGCCTTCTTGAGTGTCGCCACAATCAACCAATAAATCCTGAATCAATACCTTCCAGTTACATTCTAAATCTTCTCGCTGCAACTCTTCATTGAGTTTATCAGTTGGGCTATACACGCAAGCAGGGCGTCCTTTCCCTGAAGTGCTTATAGCCTTACTCAACGATTTTCTATAAAAGCCAATCCGGCATAACAATGACATTCCATCAACGAAAGTGTTCTTAGAAACACCTAAAGCCTTAGCTAACGCTTCAATACTAACGCCACTAATTTCATCGATACCATATTGATATATCAGTCGAATAAAAAAGAATTTCAGTTCAGGCTTTGCAATAAGACGTCCCAAATAACCACCTTGCACAAGGTGGTTTTCTTTAGGTAAAGATAACTCAATACTGATTGCATTTAGGTACATTTTCACCTCGTTAACTTAAACAAAAACTGACTTTAGTAGCGTTAAAAGTACCTATTAAACAAAGTATGTGACTAAGTCACGCAATTAAGCAATACAATTAAGACATTGACAAAGTAGCATGATTTAGTTATCAAATTAAGTAATGTTCTAAGTACTAAACTAAGTAATTTTTATTAGATAAAGCTACTATTATGACTTCATAATCTAAATTAACGTTTAATAAGAGGTAATCAATGGCTCAGACTAAAGGTCCATTCGATTGGATAAACTTCAATAACGTGGATATGGTGACAGGGCGGGATTAAGCTTTGTTAAATCTCTTAACCAAAGAAAATCTCGCTCCTAAAATCGCCATTCCATGCAGCCTTTCTCATCTTGGTTGGTTTGCTGGCTTTTAGCGGATGTTGCTCTAAAAGG
>NZ_JAKUKD010000018.1:0-150573 GCF_024197625.1 Shewanella sp. KJ2020
CTCTGGATCCATCATCTTCATCATAATCGCCTCGAATATTTAGCCCTAGACGATCTGATCACAATGCGGGGAATGAGTTCAAAAAAAATCCCTGAGCATTGTTCAGGGATTTGTGTATGAGAGACAGCCTTAGTGCGCCTTTTTGATTAATTTGACCCAGCCGAACTAAATCGTTTCGAATTGTAGGCCACTTTATAGGGCGAGCAGGGCATAGGTAAGCAGGCCCTCTGCGCCATAGTGAGCATCGCATAGCGATACCCTGCGATGTAGCATCATTAGGAGCAGTTATTTAGGCATACAACACTGAAAAGAGTGTTACTCAAGTGTGATTCACCCGAGCTTGATTGCATTTTATTAACCCACATTAAGCAAATGGCTTCATAAAAATGGAGGGCTTAGTGTAGAATGGCGCCCACTAAATGGCGGATTGAACGCGCTATATCCAACGCGTAAATAGCCAATGACCGCTCCATTCACCATAGTGTTAACTTAGTTAGGGATAACTAAGACAGCTGCAAACTAGTGTCGAGGCAAAGTAGTGCAACTAACATTCAGCATTCTCTCCTGGGGCGCATGGACGCCTCTATATCCGCATAGTGATAGCTGGCAAAGTTGGTGCGAAAACTCGGCTGCCTCCAGTCTCGATACAACTCCGTCAGACACCGCACTTTCAGAGAGTTCGGCCCCGGCACTCAAACAAGTGCCAGCCATGCAGCGTCGCCGTTTTAGCCGTTTGACTAAGATGATGTTAGAGGCGGGTTTTCAGTGCAATGTGGCACCAAACTGCCGCTCGATTTTTGCCTCGCGCCACGGCGAGTTGCCACGCACTATTGGACTACTCGAAGAGATTATCGCCAAACAAGCCTTATCTCCCTTAGGCTTTAGCCAATCGGTGCACAATACCGCCAGCGGCATTTTCGGCATAGTAACGGCCAATACCGCGCCGTCGACCTCAATAGCTGCGGGCACAGAAACCCTGTCACAGGCCATGGTTGAAGCCTTCGTCCAATTAGCTCAATCGCCAGAGCCATTATTGCTCGTGTTCGGCGATGACCCTGTGCCACCTGTGTACGATGAATTTACCCAAGAAACTGAATTGCCTTTAGCTCTGGGTTTACAGCTCGCGCCCTTCAATGCCCCCGCGGCGGCCAAGCTCACTGTGAGCCGGATTGCAGCTTCAACAGAGTTAACCCCTCTGACCTATGGCGCATTTATCCACGCCCTTGCGACAGCGCAAAATATTTCTGGCTGCCTGTCCCAATGGCATTGGAGCCTAGAGCATGTCTAACCCGGCGCAGAGTCCGCAAAAGTGTTTTGGACTCAATGTGGCCTATGCGACGCCAGAACCTCGCCGCGAAGGACTACATTATCTCCCCCGATGGCTCGGTGGCGTGAGTTGTTATATTGCCTTTGGCTTAGGCGGTTTATTAAGTTCCTTGACCATTTTGCCGCTACTGCGTTTTTGGCCAGGCACCCCCGAGGCGCGAATACTTCGAGTGCAAAGGGCAGTGCATCTGATGTTTAAAGGCTTTGTCGCCATGCTTACCTGGGCGGGCGTGATTAAGGTCAGCCGCCACGGCGCGCAAAAATTACATGATGCCAAAGGTGTTATCGTTATTGCCAATCACCCCAGCTTAGTGGATGTTGTAGTGCTGATAAGCCTAATGCCCAATGCGGGTTGCATAGTTAAACAGGGGCTGTGGCGTAATCCATTTTTGCGCGGCGTGGTGTCCTGCGCGGGTTATATTCCCAACCGCGGCGCCGAATTGATGTTAGAGGATTGCCGCCAAGTGCTCGCTCGGGGCACCAATTTGATTATTTTCCCCGAGGGGACGCGCACGGTTTTCGGCGCGACTATTAACCACTTTGCCCGCGGCGCAGCCAATATTGCCTTAAGGGCAGAAGCCGATATTTTACCTGTGGTTTTACGCACCAATGTCCGTGGTTTGACAAAGGAGCAACCTTGGTATGAGATCCCAAGGCAAACAATGGGAATGGCCGTTGAAATCGGCGCAACAATTTCTCACCAAAAGTACCCAGCGGCTTTAGGTGAGCATGCAAAAATGGCCCGGCAACTCACGCGGGATCTTGAACATTATTATAAACAGCAACTCGAAAATAATTATGAACTTAAATAATGAAATTAAACAGTTAATCATCGACTGCCTCGACCTCGAAGACGTCAGTATTGATGATATTGAGACAGATGCGCCGCTCTTTGGCGAAGGTCTTGGTTTAGATTCCATCGACGCCCTCGAACTTGGTTTAGCCATCAAGAAAAAATTTGATGTCAAAATCGAAGCGAACTCGGATGCCACTAAAGCCCATTTTTACAGTGTCGCCAGCTTAGCGCGCTTTATTGAAGCCCAGCGCCCATAGGAGAGGAATATGCAAAATCGTGAACAAATCCTCGCCATGTTGACCACTATTTTAGTGGACGAATTTGAAATCGATGCGGAGGCGATTACGCCCGAGGCCAATCTGTATCAAGAACTCGATCTCGACAGTATCGATGCCGTCGACTTAGTGATTAAGCTGCAGCAACTGACGGGAAAAAAGATCCAACCCGATGAATTTAAATCAGTTCGCACAGTCAACGATGTAGTCAATGCCATAGAAGGGTTAGTTAAAGGCTAATGCGAGTCTTGCTACAGGGCTTAACCGCCCTCACAGTGCTGGCCTATCCGGTTGCCGTGTATTTAGGGCTCAATTATTTGCCCGCTGGCACCATAGCACTCGTGCTGTGTTTGTTACTGATAGTGCGGTTAATGCTTCAAAAGCAAAGAGTTAAGACATTGGTTTTACCACTTTTAGTGGGGATTGCTCTCACGGCGGGCAGTTATCTTGCCAAGCGCAGCGACTGGCTGCTGTATTATCCTGTGGTGATAAATCTGACTATGTTGGTGCTATTCAGTTATTCACTGCACCGTGGGCCTAGCATGATCGAGCGTTTAGCCCGCTTGAAAGAACCCGATTTACCGGATGAAGCCATTGGATACCTTAAAAAAGTCACCCTACTCTGGTGCGGCTTATTTATCTTCAATGGCACTATGGCGGCTTACACCGCAGGCTTTACTAGCTTAGCAACCTGGACCTTGTATAACGGTTTGATTGCATACGTACTCATGGGACTGCTCCTCGGTGGGGAATGGTTATATCGCAGCTTTTGGTTGAAGAAAACATGACACAGCTACTCAAAAACTGGTTAACCCAAGGGCCATTTGCCCAACAACTGATCAGCTTTAATCACCACGATATAGTCACTGGTGCATTATTTACCAATCAGGTGGCGTATTTTTACCAGCAACTGCTCAAAGCTCCCGAGAAAAAATGGCTGCTCGCCAGTGATACCAGCGATCTATTCGCCGTGGGTTTGTGTGCCGCGCTATTAGCAGGCAAAGAGATCATTCTGCCAGCCAATACCCAAACCGGCACCTTGAGCGAGTTAACCCACCAGTTTGAAGGTATCTTGTCGGACAAGCCCCTGTGCGAAAGTCAGGCTTTTATTCTGCTGAAAAAAGAGCTGAGCCTACCGAGTCAAATCTGGCCCGTGAGCGACAACCTAGGCGAGCTAGTGCTCTTTACCTCAGGCAGCAGCGGCGAACCTAAGGCGATCCGTAAAACATTAAGGCAGCTAGATGTCGAAGTGTCAGTGCTCGAACAGACCTTTGCCGAACATTTGCCCCATTGCAGTGTGGTTTCCACGGTTTCCCACCAGCATATTTACGGCCTGTTATTTAAGATTTTGTGGCCGCTCGCCGCCAGTCGGCCGTTTTTAAGCGAGCAGATTGAATACCCAGAAACCTTAAGTTATTACACTGCCTTACTGCCAAACCTGTGTTTGATCAGTAGCCCTGCCCAGTTATCGCGCTTGCCAAAAGCCTTAGAACACGAGCGCCAACTGCGCTCGCCTAGCTTAGTGTTTAGCTCCGGCGGACCATTGAGTTTTGCGGCGGCCAAGGGTGTCAACCAATGCTATGGTCACCTGCCCATCGAAATTTTTGGTAGTACAGAAACCGGCGGTATCGCCTATCGCCGTCAACATGAAGCCGATGAACCTTGGCAAGTATTTGACAAAATATCGATAGACCAAGATCCGACCGATGGCGCCCTGCTACTGAAATCGCCCTATTTGGCCGACGATGAATGGCTGCGCTGCGAAGATAAAATCGAACCGACCGAAAATGGCCAGTTTAGGCTCAAGGGGCGACTCGATCGCATCGTTAAGATTGAGGAAAAACGCCTGTCGCTGGCGCAGATGGAAACGTTGTTGTGCAGCCACAGCTATGTCGAACAAGCCGCGCTGGTGGTACTGCCGCAGTTTAAATCCCAACTGGGTGCGGTCGTAACCCTCTCGGCGCTTGGCCGCAGTGTGCACCAAGAACAGGGTAAACTCAGCATTAACAATGCCCTAAAAGCACATTTACTGACCCAATTTGAACGCGTCACCCTGCCACGCCGCTGGCGTTATCCCGATATTTTGCCGCTGAACACTCAGGGTAAGCGTGTCACAGCTGAGTTAATTGAGTTATTTGACCATGATTAAATCAAGTCTACCGCCGATCCTGCATTCCAATATCGGCATTGATACCATTGAATTTCGCCTCCTTGTGGCGGCCGACCTTGAGTATTTTAACGGCCATTTTCCCGAACAGGCCGTGTTGCCGGGCGTGACACAATTAGATTGGGCAGTGCGTTTAGGCTGCCAACATTTCGGTTATTCAGAGGCGGTCGCTAACTTAGAAGTGCTTAAATTTCAGCAACTCATACTGCCGGGCCAAGAAGTCACCTTAAGCATTAGCAATAATGCCGCTAAGGCAAAACTCACCTTCGCCTATAGCGATGGTGACAACCGCTACGCGTCAGGCCGTATCGCCTTTGAAACCTCGCCATTGGTCAATCAGTCTACAGATACCACTAATGCCAAGAGTAACGGAGCGAGCCAGTGTTAACGCCACCCAGCGACCTTGTTGAGTCGGCGCCCATTAAGCTCGCCTTAGTGATCCCCAATTACAATCACAGCGCCGCGATTGCCCAGACCTTGGCCGAACTCGCCCAATTTAATCTGCCCTGTTATTTGATTGATGATGGCAGCAATGATGAAACCCGTTATCTGCTGCAATCCTTAGCCCAAACCTATCCTTGGGTGACGCTGCTGCAACATCCCTACAATCGTGGTAAGGGCGCCGCCGTGATAACAGGGCTGCGCCGCGCCTACCGCGATGGCTTTAGCCATGCGCTGCAGGTCGATGCCGATGGGCAACATAATTTGGCCGATATTCCGGCTATGGTAGCAAGGGCGCAGGCTAAACCCGATGCGTTGATCTCGGGTAAGCCTGAGTACGATGAATCCGTGCCTAAGGGCAGGCTTTATGGACGCTACTTAACCCATTTTTGGGTGTGGGTCGAAACCTTAAGCTTTGATATTCAAGATTCTATGTGTGGCTTTCGCGTTTATCCCTTAGCCGCCACCGAGCGATTACTCTGCCAGCAAGCCTTAACGGAACGAATGGATTTTGATATCGAAATCCTCGTTAAACTCTATTGGCAAGGGGTGGAGACTTTATTCCAGCCGACTAAGGTGATTTATCCCGAAGGCGGCGTCAGCCATTTTCAAGCTGTGGCCGACAATGTGCGCATTACTAAACTGCACACTCGGCTGTTTTTCGGCATGCTTAAACGCCTACCTTGGCTGTTGCAGCGTAAATCGCAGCGACAAGCCTATATTTCAGATACCTCATCGAAGCCGCAAACAACTGCGACCACCCATTGGTCGGGCATGAAGGAACGCGGCAGCTACTGGGGCATCAAATTGTTAGCCGAGAGCTATCGTATTGGCGGCCATTGGTTGTGCCGCGCCATTATGTACCCGGTAATTTGCTATTTCTTCCTCACAGGCAAAGTCACCCGTAACGCCTCGTTAGATTTTCTGCGTCGCGTACAAGTACTTGAGCCGCAACATCCTAAATTGAATCGGCCCGTTGGCTGGCGCGATAGCCTGAATCACTTTTTAGCCTTTGGTAATGCCGCACTCGATAGAATCGATGCCTGGTGCGATCGCATCCAATTGAGCCAGGTGGATTTTCCCGATCGCCAAGTGCTAGCGGGTCAACTCGAAAGCGGCAAAGGCGCAGTGTTACTGGTGTCGCACCTTGGCAATTTAGAACTTTGCCGCGCGATTTCCATCCACCAGCGCAAGGTCAAAGTCAACGTCATGGTGTTAACGAGCCATGCGGAAAACTTCAATAAAGTACTCAAACAGTTAAACCCAGATAGCACGCTTAATCTTATTCAAGTGACCGAGCTTAACCCCGCCACGTCTATGCTATTGCAGCAAAAGATAGACGACGGTGAATTAGTAGTGATCGCGGGTGATAGAACCTCATCCAATACCCAAGGGCGTGTCATATACGCACCCTTTATGGGCCAAGATGCACCATTCCCACAGGGGCCGTTTATTTTGGCAGGCTTACTCGATTGTCCGGTGTTTTTAATGTTTTGCCTACGGGAACAGGGCCGTTATCGGGTGCATTTAGAGCACTTCGCCGACACACTTAAGGGCCCACGAGCGGGCAGAATGGACAGATTACAGCAAGCAGTGAATCGCTATAGCGAACGTTTAGAATACTTCGCCAGACGCGAGCCTTTGCAATGGTTTAACTTTTTTGATTTTTGGCGTAAAGACAGCGAGTTCCAACGCGCTCCATCGCAGTTAGTACGGCCTAATCCGTTACCGACAACTTCAGCATCATCGCCGATCCCAGAGCAGGATCATAAGACAGACAGGACACAGCATTCATGAGCCACACCCAAGCAGCCGACTCCGAGAGTCAATCAGACCTACAGACTGTTGAGTTTGGCCGTCAATTTCTCACCTTAGAACAAGTGGTTGCCGTCGCCAAGGGCGCGCCAGTCAAGCTCTGTGACGATGCGGATTATCAAACATATATCCAAAAAGGTGCGCGCTTTATCGATAGCCTGCTGCACGAAGAAGGCGTGGTCTATGGCGTAACCACAGGTTATGGCGACTCCTGCACTGTCAATGTCAGCTTAGATCTGGTCCACGAATTGCCACTGCATTTAACCCGCTTCCACGGCTGCGGTTTAGGCGAGACCTTAAGCATAATGCAGGCCCGCGCTGTGATGGCTTGCCGTTTAAACTCCTTAGCCATTGGCAAATCTGGCGTGACCTATGAGCTATTAAAGCGCATCGAAACCTTGCTCAATCTCAACATAGTGCCCGTCATCCCAGAGGAAGGTTCGGTCGGTGCCAGTGGTGATTTAACGCCGCTATCGTATTTGGCCGCCGTATTAGTCGGTGAGCGCGAAGTGATTTACCAAGGTGAGCGCCAAGCGACAAAAGATGTGTACGCTAAACTCAACATCACCCCACACGTACTGCGCCCAAAGGAAGGCTTAGCCCTGATGAACGGCACCGCCGTGATGACGGCCTTGGCCTGTTTAGCCTTCGATCGCGCCCAATATCTTGCCCGCTTAAGCAGCCGCATTACCGCTATGGCTTCGTTAACATTAAAAGGCAACTCGAACCATTTTGATGAAATCTTATTTGCCGCCAAACCGCATCCAGGGCAAAACCAAATCGCGACTTGGATACGGGAAGATTTAAATCACCATGAACATCCACGTAATTCTGACAGGCTGCAGGACAGATATTCCATCCGCTGCGCACCGCACATTATCGGCGTGTTGCAGGATGCGCTGCCGTTTATGCGTCAGTTTATCGAAACCGAAGTCAACAGCGCCAACGACAACCCGATTGTCGACGGCGAAGGCGAGCACATTCTCCACGGTGGCCATTTTTACGGCGGCCATATCGCCTTTGCGATGGATTCACTGAAGAATACTGTGGCCAACTTAGCCGATCTTATCGATCGCCAAATGGCACTGGTAATGGACCCTAAATTTAACAACGGTTTACCCGCTAACCTCTCGGGTTCAACCGGCCCGCGCCGCGCCATCAATCATGGCTTTAAAGCGGTGCAAATTGGCGTGTCGGCGTGGACGGCAGAAGCGCTCAAACACACTATGCCCGCCAGCGTGTTCTCACGCTCGACCGAATGCCACAACCAAGACAAGGTCAGCATGGGCACTATCGCCGCCCGTGACTGTATGCGTGTGCTGCAATTGACCGAACAAGTCGCTGCGGCAGCCCTGCTCGCCATGACCCAAGGTATTGGCCTGCGTATCGCCCAAAATGAGCTGAACGAAGCCTCGCTCACTCCCTCATTAGCGAAAACCCTCGCCCAAGTGCGCGCCGATTTTGAGACCTTAATTGAAGATAGGCCGCTCGAAGCCGTGCTGCGCCAAACCATAGCGAAAATCCAAGCGGGTGAATGGGAAGTGTGCCGATGAAATCATTGCTCACTATCGATATGGAAATGCAAATTCCCTTCCACGATGTGGATTCCATGGGGATCACTTGGCATGGCAATTACCTGCGTTATTTCGAAATAGCTCGCTGTAAACTGCTCGATGAACTGGGCTATAACTACCGCCAAATGCAAGCATCTAACTATGCCTGGCCTATTGTCGATTTGCAGATTAAGTACGTCAAAGCCAGCACCTTTGAGCAAAAAATCACAGTCCGCGCCGAGCTAGTCGAGTGGGAAAACCGTTTAAAGATCAATTATCAAATTCGCGATGTCGAAACCGGTGCGCGCATCACTAAGGGTTATACCATTCAGGCGGCGGTCGATATGAGCACTCAAGAATTGTGCTTTGTTACCCCAGATGTGTTCCGTGACAAAATAGCCACCCTGCTCGCCAAGGTGGAAGACTAATGACCCCCTTGTTGACGAAGAGCCCTGTACTGGCGAAGTGTGCATTATTTCTCTGCTTAGCTTTTGCTTTGATAAGCAGCCAGCCACTTAAAGCAGAAACCTTAGCAGAGCCCAGCGCTTATCAAGCACTCTTTAGCCAAAGTGCGGATACCGCGCAGCTTGTCGCCCTGAGCCAAAAGCTTAACTTGGGCGAAACGGTGCGAGGCCAGTTTGTGCAATCTCGGCAATTAAAGGTGCTCAAAAAACCGTTAATCAGCCAAGGTCAGTTTATCTTCGACAAAGAGCAAGGACTGATTTGGCAGCAGATAAAGCCCTTCGAATCCCTGCTGATTTTAAAAGATAAACAACTGATCCAGCGCGATAGCCAAGGTCGAGTGCAAGTCAGCAAGGCCGATGCCTCGGCGAGCGCTGCCGCTATGGGGGATTTATTACCCAGCCTAGTGCGCGCTATGCTCGGCGGGGATATTTCCGGTTTAAGCGAGAACTTCGAGCTGCACTTCCTCATCACAGACAAGTTAAGCACAGACAAGTTTAGCCCTGAGAAGTTAACCCCAGAGAACTTGAGTCCAGGCAGCCAATGGCAATTAGGCCTAACGCCCAAAGATCCCTTAATGAAAAAAGCCATCGCCAATATGGTGTTAGAGGGTAGCGATACCTTGCAATCCTTAGTGCTGCTGAGCGCAGCGCCGAGTGTGACACCACAGGATATGACCCGCATCGACTTTAGTGCGCTTTCCCAAGGTAAACTCAGCGAAACCGAATTGGCGCAGTATGCGTTAGCTGATAAGGCGAATAAACCTTAGCCATGGCCAACTTCGCCGCGCGCGCCACTCAAGCGCTAATGCAATCATCCCCTAAATGGCGCCTCGCCATTTGGTTGCTATTGATGCTATGTGCCAGTCTATGGACGTTGCAACTCTGGCAAAACGGCGCACGGGTGCAGAGCGATATTCTCGCCATGCTGCCACATTTACAGCAGGACAAACTCACAGAACGCGCCCTTAACCAAGTTGAAGCAACGCTCGCCGACCAAGTCTATATAGCGCTTGTCGCCAAGGATGAAACCACGGCAATCGCTGCGGCTAAGCTCTTGATGCAAAAGCTTGCAGCTGACCTTATTGCTACTGGCAGAAATGCTGCACTCACAGAGATTCGCAGCGCCGATATGCAGCTTGGCGAAGCCTTGGGGCAATTCTATTTCCCCCACAGATTTAAATTACTGACAGCGCCGCAAGCCGAAGCGTTAGCCAGCCAAAATATTGAAAGTCTGCTTGAAGCGGCCACGGCGCAACTTTACAACGCCTTCAGTTACGCCAATAGCAACTTGCTCGCCCAAGATCCGCTGCTGTTATTCCCCGCCAATTTACTCGCCCTCGCACCGAGTTCAAAAGTCAGAGCCAGCCAAGGTATTCTGCTGGCTAATCAAGGCGATAATGTTGCCGCTGTCGTCATGGCAAAAGGGCGAGAAAGCGCTTTTAATCCCAATGCGCAATTAGCGCAGATGACGGCATTAACAGCGGCCTTGGATGCAGTTGAAAAAAACTATCCAGATATCAATGTGCTCAAAGCTGGCGCCCTGTTCCACGCGATTGCGGCAACGCAAACGGCTAAGAGTGAAATCTCGATCCTTGGTCTTGCCTCCTTACTTGGGGTGATTGCCTTAGTTTGGCTGGCATTTCGTTCCGTAATGCCACTACTGTTGGCAATTGTGACTATTTCCAGCGGACTGTTGCTGGCGGTAACTTTTACCCTGAGCGTGTTTGGCGAGCTGCATTTACTCACCTTAGTGTTTGGCACTAGCTTGATTGGCATTGCCATCGACTACAGTTTTCATTTTTACTGCGAGCGCCTAAGCGATAGCGAACGCAGCGCAAAGGCCACAGTAGCGTATATCTTCCCAACGGTGACGCTCGCCTTTATCACTAGCGCCTTGGCTTATGTGGGTATAGGTTTAGCGCCGTTTCCCGGCATGCAGCAAGTCGCCATCTTCTGCGCCGCTGGGCTGCTCGGGGCCTATCTCACCCTCATTCTCGCCTATCCACTGTTAGCGGGCAGTCGCTTGCCTGAAGGCTCCCGCCCATTAGCACTCGCGGGGAAGTACCTTGCTAATTTAACTAAGTTATCCAACAAATTGACCACGCCGTTAGGCATGGGCCTATTTGCTTTAGTGATAGTCGTCTGGTGTCTGGTTGGCGTAACCAAGTTAACCGTCGATGACGATATTCGTCATTTACAGCAAAGCCCCGCGAGCGTGACTGAACCTGAAAATCAGCTCAGGCAGCTACTCAGCGGCGGCACAGATAATCAATTCTTATTGGTACGTGCCCCGAGTGAAGAAGCGTTGCTGCAACAGCTTGAGCGAGTGTCGCCCATGCTCGATGCCGCTATTGCGAACCAAGAGTTAGGCAACTACGTCAGCCTCAGCCGTTATCTGCCCAGCCATCAAAGGCAAGACACGGCTTACCGCTTACAGGATGAAATCTATCAAACTCAGTTAGATACTGTGCTCACAACACTTGGGTTGGATGAGAACCTAAAACCAGAGCTGCAAGCAAGCTACTTAGCGGCTAAAGACCAATATATCGACCCTGCGGATTTCTTTAAGCTAGAAGCAGGCAAGCAACTCGCGCCGCTATGGCTAGCGCCGAATGACAAGGCCACCGATTATGATGCTGAGCATGGCGCCATAGTCCTCCTTGGTGGCATTCAGCAGATCGATGCGCTTAAGGCGCGCTTTGCCTCAGATGAAAGCGTACAGCTTATCGATAAAGTCGCGGATATCTCCGCCGTCATGGGCCATTACCGACTGTTAACCCTAAAGCTGTTGGCCCTTGCTCTTGGCATAGCACTCTTGTTGTTTAGCCTGAATTTTGGCATTAAAAAAGCCACGGTTGTGGTTGCCGTACCCGCACTTGCGGCCTTGCTGACGCTGGCAACCTTAGGCTTAACGGGCTCGCCACTGAGTCTGTTCCATGCACTCGCACTCATTTTAGTGTTCGGGATTGGCATAGATTACAGCTTGTTTTTTGCCTCAGCCCAAAACCACGGCAAGGCGGTGATGATGGCGGTGTTTATGTCCGCCTGCTCAACCCTATTGGCCTTTGGTTTACTCGCCTTTAGCCAGACCCAAGCGATTCATTACTTTGGTTTAACCCTGTCGCTGGGTATAGGTTTAACCTTTTTACTTTCGCCACTGATTTTAACGACTAAAAAGTCCTGATAACCACAAGGAACGTACTTTACATGTCTACACCCGCTCACGCTTTATCGGCTATGCCAAATTCACTTGCCGTCGATGTCGCTATTATCGGCGCAGGACCTTCGGGCGCCATCGCCGCCAGCCTGCTGCACCAACAAGGTAAACGCGTGCTGGTGTTAGAGAAACAGCATTTTCCTCGCTTTTCCATCGGCGAAAGTTTACTGCCCTGCTGTATGCAATTCATCGAAGAAGCGGGCATGTTAGAGGCACTCAATGCCGCCGGATTCCAGCATAAAAATGGCGCCGCCTTTCGCCGCAATGGGACTTATACCACCTTCGACTTTACCGATAAATTTACCCCAGGGCCGGGCACCACATTCCAAGTGCAAAGGGCAAATTTCGACAAACTACTCGCAGATACCGCTGCAAGTTTTGGGGTGGAGATCCGTTACGGAGAAACCGTTGAGGCAATAGATTTAAGCGCCAATCCGCGCTTAAGCGTGCGTAATGAACAAGGTGAGCTGTACCAAGTTGAGGCCCAATATGTGCTCGACGCCAGCGGCTTTGGTCGCGTATTGCCCCGCTTGCTCGGCTTAGAAACGCCATCTTCACTGCCGACCCGCAGCGCCATCTTTACCCATGTGGAAGACAACATCAGCGATCCAAGCTTCGATCGAAATAAGATTTTAATCAGCGTCCACCCTGAGCATAAGGACATTTGGTATTGGCTTATTCCCTTTAGCAATGGCCGTTGTTCACTCGGCGTGGTTGCCGAGCCGCAATTACTGGCGCGTTTACAAGGTTCCCTTGAGCAACAATTGATGAGCATAGTCAACGAAGAACCAGGGCTAAAAGCCCTGCTGGCAAATGCGAAAGTGGTGCAGGAATGCGCCACGCTCAAGGGTTATTCTGCCAATGTGTCACGCCTTGCGACCGACAAGTTCGCCCTACTGGGTAATGCGGGCGAGTTCCTCGACCCAGTATTTTCCTCCGGCGTGACTATCGCCATGCAATCGGCATCGATGGCGGCAAAATGTGTAACTAAACAACTCAATGGCGAAGCAGTTGACTGGCAAGCAGATTACTCAGCGCCTTTAATGCAGGGGGTGAATACCTTCCGCACCTATGTGCAAGCTTGGTATGATGGCCGCTTTCAGGACGTGATCTTCTATGAAGAACCGAACGAGCGTATCAAGCAAATGATTTGCTCGATTCTGGCGGGTTACGCTTGGGATCTTAATAATCCCTTCGTTAAAGACTCCGAGCGCCGCCTGAATATGATAGTCGAACTGTGCCAACAACAGGCGCCAATCCCAGAGTTCGACGAGGAATAACCCTATGTCGCTAAACGTTAACGCAAAATGGCGAGTCATCCCCGCGCTATTGCTCGCAAGCCTTGGGCTGGCGGGCTGTAGCGAACTGCTATTTAGGCAGACCTGTGTCGCGCTCGCTAAGGACACGCGTTATTGTTTGGCGCCACTGCCCCATAACTTTGCCCCCGCAGCCGATAAGCCTCTAACGGAGCCGACGGCGAAACCCGCCGACATTAGCAGCCCACAAACCGACAGCAAAACAAGCGACTCCTCACCCCAATCCTTTAGCCAAAAAGTCAGCATTAAGGTGGGTGATGAGTCCCACGAACTGCTCACTCATTTGGAGTTAGAGGGCGAGCGCATGACACTCGTTGGCTTAGCGCCACTCGGTCAGGCGCTGTTTACCTTAGTTTATGATGGTAATACACTCAGGAGTGAACAAAGCGTGCTGCTGGGGGACAGTTTTAAAGCCGAGTATTTAATGGCGATGATGCAACTGATCTATTGGCCCGAGCAGAGTATTCGCGCCCATTTAGAAGGTGGTCATTTAGTCATAGGCCTTTGCAAAACGGTTGCTGAAACACTGAACAACGCCCAAGGGAGTACTATCCCCTGTCGCCAGATTTATAGCCAAGATCCCTTAGAAAGTAACAGTACCGAGCAAGCACAGGTTTTACAGATAAATTACCGAGAGGGCACGGGCGATATGCTCTGGCAAGCCCATATCAATTTGACCATGCCACAGGCAAAGTTTGAGCTAGAAATACAACCCATTTAATCACTTAATAGATTTAGTCGCTGGATAAACGATACGCAATGAAGAACAGAGTCGCCATTACACAGATTGGATTGTGTACCCCGCTAGGGCAAGATCCCCAGCAGGTTTTAGACCGCCTGATCGCAGGTGACACTAGCGCGATGCTGCGCAGTGACACTCTCCTGTTCGAGCGCCCAACCTTAGTAGCGCCAGTGACGACAGCGCTACCGGCGATTGCTGAAAAACTCATCAAGTTCGACTGCCGTAACAACCAATTACTGCTGTGCGCCGCACTGCAAATTGCCACCACAGTTGAACAAGCAAAACGGGATTTTGGCCATGCCCGCATTGGCGTAGTGATCGGCACTAGCACCTCTGGCATATCTAAGGGCGAAGCGGCACTTGCGTATCGAAATGAACACGGCCACTTTCCCGCGGATTACCACTATTTTCAGCAGGAGCTCGGCAGCACCAGCGACTTTTTGCGCCAATATTTTGAGCTCGATGGCCCTTGCTACACGATTTCAACCGCCTGCTCCTCCAGCGCCAAAGTCTTTGCCAGCGCCAAACGCCTATTACAGGCTAACCTCTGCGACATGGTGATTGTTGGCGGAGTCGACAGTTTGTGCCAACTCACAGTCAATGGTTTTCACGCCTTAGAATCAGTCTCAAAGGGCCACTGCAATCCCTTTAGCATCAACCGTGATGGCATCAATATCGGCGAAGGTGCGGCGCTTTTCGTGCTGACGTTAGGCGAGTCCGAGATCATGCTCGCGGGTATTGGCGAGTCGAGCGATGCCCATCATATTTCGGCGCCACACCCCGAAGGTGCAGGTGCCATCGCAGCCATGCAAGCGGCGTTGCAGGATGCAAATATTACAACAAAAGATATTGGTTACATTAACTTGCACGGCACAGCCACCCCTAAAAATGATGCGATGGAAAGCCGCGCTGTGGTTGAAGTGTTTGGCGTTAACACGCCGCCCTGTAGCTCGACCAAACCTTTAGTCGGCCATACCTTAGGTGCCGCTGGCGCCATTGAAGCCGCCTTCTGTTATTTATTACTGTCAGCATATAATCACAGCCAAGCCCTGCCGCCCCATCAATGGGACGGACAAGTCGATCCACAGGATCCGCCCATTGCCTTGGTCGAGCGCCATCAAGTCGCCGCTAAGGGCACGCTTAATTATGTGATGAGCAATTCCTTCGCCTTTGGCGGCAGTAATGCCAGCCTGATTTTTTGCCGTAGCGAGACCTAAAATGATGCCCTTTATTCAATGCAATAAACCCTTTGCCGAACAGGATATTGCGGATTTTATTCCCCATAGGGCTCCGATGATTTTGCTCGATAAAGTCATTGGCTATCGCCGTGATAACCTAGAAACCGAAGTCACTATCACAACCCAGAGCCCTTATTTCGATGATAAACATCGAGCCGTGCCAAACTATGTGGGTATCGAATATATGGCCCAAAGTATTGCCGCCCTCGCTGGGGTTGAGGCAAAGCTTCGCAATGATAAAATCCGCGTGGGTTTTCTACTGGGCTCGCGTAAATTAGCACTCCATGCCAAGCAATATGAGCTCGGGCGTACCTATCGCACCCAAGTCAGCCGCCTCTATCAAGAGGAATCGGGATTAGCGGTATTCGATTGTCAGATTTATCTGTTGCCCGAAGCTGGAAGCGATCAAGAAAAAATCTTAGTGGCCGAGGCCAATGTGAATGTGTTCCAACCCCAAGACACACAAGCCTACTTTGCGGGTAATCAAGACGCGGCCAATAGAAGCCTTGGGCACTGACACTAACGCAAATCAGCCTGTAGATAAAAAGCGTTAAAGCGCCTTAACAAGCGACCTTTTTACCATAAATACATGCAGCCCCATACCGACGCATAACGATAAAATGGGGTGGAGAAAACAGATGAATAACAGAGTATTAGTCACAGGTTCGAGCCGCGGCATTGGCAAAGCCATCGCCCTAAAACTCGCGCAAGCAGGCTTTGATATCGCCCTGCATTACCACAGCAACCAAACGGCAGCCGATGAGACTGCCGCGCAAATCCACGCGCTTGGGGTGAATGTGAGCCTGCTGAAATTTGATGTTGCCGAACGCGCAACCGTTAAAGCCGCCATCGAAGCCGACATCGAGGCCAATGGCGCCTATTACGGCGTGATCCTCAATGCAGGCATCAACCGCGACACCGCCTTTCCCGCCATGACAGAAAACGAATGGGACAGCGTGATCCACACTAACTTGGACGGCTTTTATAATGTCATCCACCCCTGTGTGATGCCTATGGTACAAGGCCGAAAAGGCGGTCGTATCATCACCTTAGCTTCGGTATCTGGGATTGCGGGTAACCGTGGCCAAGTGAATTACAGCGCCTCCAAAGCAGGCATTATCGGCGCGACTAAGGCACTGTCATTAGAGCTGGCAAAACGCAAAATTACCGTCAACTGTATCGCCCCGGGCTTGATTGAAACCGACATGGTAGCCGATATTCCTAAAGATATGGTGGAGCAATTAGTGCCGATGCGCCGCATGGGTAAACCCGATGAAATCGCAGCCTTAGCCGCATTTTTAATGTCTGACGATGCCGCCTATATCACCCGCCAAGTGATATCGGTCAATGGAGGCATGATCTAAATGAGCGAGCCGACAAACCAAACCCGCTTGGGTAGACGAGTGGTCGTCACTGGCATTGGCGGCATTACTGCCCTAGGCCATGATTGGCCAACCATTGCAGCAAGCCTTAAGGCGCAGAAAAACTGCGTCGTCACTATGGGCGAATGGGATAAATACGATGGCCTCAACACCCGTTTAGCCGCGCCCATTACGGACTTTGACGTGCCAAGCCACTATTCGCGCAAGAAAATTCGCTCCATGGGCCGAGTGTCTATTATGGCGACCCGCGCCAGTGAACTGGCATTAATCGATGCGGGGTTATTAGACGATCCTATCGTATCCTCGGGTGAAATGGGCATCGCCTATGGTTCATCCACGGGCAGTACCGATCCTATTGCCGCCTTTGGCGAGATGCTGAAAACCGGCGATATGTCGGGCGTTACTGCCACGAGTTATATCCGTATGATGGCGCACACCACAGCAGTAAACGTGGGAGTATTTTTCGGCTTAAAGGGACGGATTCACACTACTAGCAGCGCCTGCACCTCGGGTAGCCAAGGCATAGGTTACGCCTATGAAGCCATCAAATACGGTCAGCAAACCTTAATGTTGGCGGGCGGCGGTGAAGAACTCTGCCCTACCGAGGCTGTAGTGTTTGACACCTTATTTGCCACTAGCACTAAAAACTCCACACCTGAACTCACGCCGCGCCCATTCGATGCGAGCCGTGATGGTCTAGTGATTGGCGAAGGCGCTTGTACGCTGGTGCTCGAAGAGCTAGAACACGCCAAGGCGCGGGGCGCAAAAATTTATGCTGAGTTAGTCGGTTTTGGCACTAATTCGGACGGCCTGCATGTAACCCAACCGAACGCGCAGACCATGGAAGTCGCCATCAGATTAGCGCTTAAGGATGCGCAGCTTGAGCCTAGCTCCATAGGTTATGTGAATGCCCACGGCACAGCGACCGACCGCGGTGATATTGCCGAAAGCCACGCGACCCATGCAGTTTTTGGTGTTGGTATGCCGATTTCATCCCTTAAAAGCTACACGGGCCACACCTTAGGCGCCTGCGGTGCGTTAGAGGCTTGGGTGAGTATTGAGATGATGAATGCGGGCTGGTTTGCGCCAACACTCAATCTTGAGAATATCGACCCAGAATGCGCCGATTTGGACTATATCCGCAGTGAGCCGCGCCCAATCGATACAGATTATGTGATGAGTAATAATTTCGCCTTTGGCGGCATTAATACCTCGCTGATTTTTAAACGCTGGAAAGATTAACAGTAGATACAAACTCTATAAGGACATACCCATGAAACCACTATTTGCAGCTATTTTGCTTAGCATAAGCCTTTTCAGTTCACCCACATTTGCCCAAGATTACACCGTTGAAACCTATCAAGAAATTTTCAAGGGTGATAATCAATCCCAGCAAAAGCAAGCCATTGAGTCACTGATCCTCGCAGGTCTATCCGACCCTGTTATTTACGACACGCTGGAAGCAAAACTCATAGAATCACTGCCTTTAGCGACAGAAAATAATGCTATCGATTACAGCGCTTGGTTAGTCAAAGGACTAGGTTATTCAGGTAATGAAAAATACAGTGGGACAATGAATAATATTGTTCAGGGTAACTATCACAAAAAGCTCAAAAAATACGCTAATCAAGCCTTAGAAAACCTAGATAAATACCGCAAATGGAACGCCATATTAGGGGATAAGAGCCAATATGTCGCAGACCAAAGCCCACGAAATAATGCCTTTGCCAATGCACTTCGCTGTGATGATTTAGAACTTATACGTATCGCAGCCAAAAGAATCATGGATGATCGCAACTATGATGAATTTATCCTCACCACTCTCAGTAATGAATTGAAAACGCCGCGCTTACTGGCCGATGACAAACTCGCCATAGATACCTATGCCAATATGGCCAAAGCCCTAGCTAGTTCAGGGAATACCACTTATCGCGATGTGATTGAAAATATGGCAACCACAAGTTCGAACAAAAAACTCAAAAACTACGCCGAGAGCTATTTGAAGAAGTACTACTAAACCTGCCCGTTTTACGTTTAATCGAGCAAATCATGGCCGAGCTTATCCTCGGCCATTTTTATATCCGCTTGCATAATGTTGAGTATGGGAAGGAAAAATTTATAGCGGGTGTCTTAGAGAACTCCCCGCAGAATGCCACACAACGCGGTTGACCTTGTAGCCTGTGCCTTTTACTGGCGATAAAAATTTATGACCCGCTTGTTTTCGAAAAGATCGCACGATTTAATCGTTTTGAGCGTTTCACACAATACACTATACTGACACTGTATTTCCAAATAAGAGGGCTTAATCGTGCAAACATTAACAGCCAATGACGCCAAACGAAATTTCGGTGAGTTACTGCTAAACGCTCAACGCGAACCCATCAAGATCAGCAAAAACAGTAAAGATGCGGTTGTCGTGATGTCTATCCACGACTTCGAACAGCTTGAGGCGATGAAATCGGATTACCTTAAACACTGCTTCAATTCTGCTAAAGAAGACTTAGCGCAAGGTAATGTCGTTGATGGCGAAGATTTTCTTAACGCCCTGTAGCAACTTACATGAAAAATAAACGCTATAAACTGAGTAAGTTAGCTCAAACTCACTTACTAAAGATTAAAGACTACACCCTTCAACACTTTTCTGAGTCGCAGTGGCACAAATACAAACAAAGCCTAATATCCGGCTTGCAAATGTTAGCCGATAACCCCGAATTAGGCAGAAGCTGCGACGATATTTACCCCAACGGATTCTACTTTCCTATTGGTAAACACACCGCCTACTTCACAAAAGAAGACGACTTCATCCTCATCGTTGCCCTGTTAGGCCAACCACAACTACCCCAAAATCATCTGAAGTAGCCTCACCCCTGATCGTTTACTGGTACACCCGCACAGGCTTGCCATGGCACTCACTTACCGACTCAGTGAAAGAAACCTAGAGGATCTAAGTTGATAAAAGAGGGTAACGGAAGGCGAAGAAACAGTTAAACATAGATATTGTTCAGAGTGAGGCCAACCATGGTACTGGCTCGACGACACGCAGCAAGTCCATCCCTGGATGCTCGACCGCCCCGTCCATGGGGCGGATGGTCGTCTCGCCAATCACCATGGTTTGCCTTTCGAGCATCTGTGTAACTTCTAAGTTCAAAAGACTAAAGCTAACATTTAACGATGGCAGGTTAAGCCAAATATTTTAGAAAACTAACAATAGAAACCCTGTCAAACATGAGTAGCTATAAGCAATTGGTTTTAAAGTTAAAATATAAAAGTAGTCATCATTACTTGTATGACGAAGATGGTGATGACGTTAAATTCGATGTTGAGAAACGGTGTGCCATGGTATGCACTAAAAGCGATGAATTTGCTATGGACGCCATAGTATCTTGTTAGCCATTTTCACTCGGATATAACCAACAAATTGACTCTTCAATGATTTCAAGCATTCTAAAATTCAAAGCAGTTTTGTACTCTAAAATCGGATTATCAACTGTGTTTTTATCTATTAAGTGCTGCTTATCAATTGAAACCTCTGGATTTTCACCATAGTTCTCTGCCAACAGCCTAATTTTATCGGTGAGAACTAACCACTGCATCGTATGCTTAGGTGATAAAGCTACGACTAATGGCAATACATGTCTAAAATCGTCTAATCGAGTAAAAGAAGTATTCATCGCTTGCAACAACGGTAAATATTTTGAGTTGTTTTTTCTAAACGTAACTAGAGAACTCTCTAGCCATAGTTTTTCCAGTACCGATTTATCTACGTGAGGCAAAGCGGTCTCATGTCCATAAATGTGACAGTTCTTATAAGAATGAAGAACCGAAGCAATTAGTGAGTTTAGAACAGTAAAAATTTCCCTCTCTTTACGTGACCCAGGGCGGGATCATACTTTGTTAACAGTAGGGAACTTCTTCGTATCTGCATGATCTGATCGGGCATGTTATTCTACTGAGCCTAATCCATGTCCTTATTTGAACACTTGAAACTCATCGAAGACCCTCGCTCTCACATCAATCTAAACCATGATTTAGTTGATATTATTTTTCTCGTTTTAGCCGCTATCGCTTCAGGTTGCGATGGCTGGCAAGCTATCGAAGAATTCGGCAAAGAGAATCTATCTTGGCTGCGTAAACATCGAAATTTTGATAACGGGATCCCTACTCGACATTCTATTGCTCGGATCATTAAAGTCATCGATAGCGAAATACTGGTGTTGACACTCTTTAGTTGGGTTAATCGCGTAAGAGAAGCATCATCTAAGCCTTTGATCGCTATCGATGGAAAAACCTTGCGGGGTGCTGTTAATCAGCATGGCGCTAAAAATGCGCTTCACCTCATCTCGGCCTTTGATACAGAACAAGGAATTGTGCTGTATCAGCAAGATACACAGACCAAAGGTAACGAAATCGCAACGGTTCAAGCGCTGTTGCACATGTTAGACATTAAAGATGCTGTTGTAACCTTTGATGCACTTCACTGCCAGCGGGAAACGCTTCAACAAATCATCAAAGCTAAAGGCGACTATGTTGTTCAGGTCAAAGGCAATCAACCTCTACTTAGGCAGGCCATAGAAATGCAGTTCCAACCTCACTGGGATAACGACGGCGTCGACATATTGAGTATCGAAGAGGATGACAAGGGGCATGGCCGTAAGGAGCGTCGCATGACGTTTCAAGTCCCAGCAAAGCTGCCGCAGGCGCTCGCGAAAAAGTGGCCATCAGCCAAGTCGCTCATAGCAGTTGAACGTCAACGAACACATAAAGGTGTTACAACCATTAATACGGATTATTACTTAAGTTCCTTACCTTTAGACGTCGAACTTGCAGCCAAAGCGGTGCGTCAGCATTGGCACATCGAGAACCAGCAACACTGGGTGCTTGACGTAACATTTAGGGAAGACTGTTCAAGAATTGGTGACCGTGAAAACGCGAAGAAGATGGCGTTATTTCGTCGTATCGTGCTGAACCTTTTAGAGCAACATCCGCTAAAAGCCAGCAAACCAACCAAGATGAGAAAGGCTGCATGGAATGGCGATTTTAGGAGCGAGATTTTCTTTGGTTAAGAGATTTAACAAAGCTTAATCCCGCCCTGTTACGTGACCTAGGAATGAAATCTATGAACACATAAAAAATATAAGCAGAAATAAGACCAATTAGTAAGCCAGAAAATATATTCTTCGTTGCATCAGAAAT
Organism: Shewanella sp. KJ2020; assembly: GCF_024197625.1. NCBI lineage: Bacteria > Pseudomonadati > Pseudomonadota > Gammaproteobacteria > Alteromonadales > Shewanellaceae > Shewanella > Shewanella sp. KJ2020. The sequence goes on from NZ_JAKUKD010000018.1 coordinate 21,926, forward strand.
TAAAACATCTTCAAGACCACTTCCTATAAAAAATGGAAATATAGGAAACCTAATTTCAACAATACATAGCACAATAAATGCTAATAATGTCGATATCAATAAAGGTCTTTCTCTGCGATCTTTTAACAAATTCAATATGGTAAAACTCCGATATTTATAGAACTGCTTTACCAAGACGTCTCATTAACCCCCACAAAAAAAAAGGAATTAAACATCTAGGGCTAAATTATTTGAACATGGTAGTAAGTTATCACCGTTATTGCATCACGTTCAAGCGTTTGCAACACAAGAGAACCGAGAAGATAACCAAACTTTTTACTGCAAAAAATTAACGATAAAATCGAGCAAAATAAGGCAATCTAAAACTCCTCAGAGATGACTTCGCTAATGGCTTAAGATTTGCTTATCCACCACGGCGCAATTGCAAAAAGATAACAACGCGATGCCGCCATTATGGATAAGCCACAATAATAGGGAGCACCCGATCTGCCATGAGAGCCACCATGAGACTCACCATGAAAGCCACGATGAAAATCACCTTAGATGACCTTAAAGGGCCAGAGATAGCGGCATTACTGCAAGAACACCTCGAGGATATGCGAGCAACCTCTCCGCCTGAAAGCGTTCACGCATTAGATCTTGATGGCCTGCGTCAGCCCAATATTCGTTTTTGGACCCTATGGGATGGTAATAATTTAGCGGGCTGCGGTGCACTAAAATGGTTAGATGCCGAGCATGCGGAGATCAAATCCATGCGCACCGCCGCGCCCTATAAACAGCAAGGCATAGCTTCTAAAATATTGCAGCACTTAATTAACGATGCCAAAGCCGCAGGCGTCAAACGTCTGAGTCTAGAAACAGGTTCGATGGACTTCTTCAACCCTGCCCGCCTGCTCTACTGCAAATTTGGCTTCGAAAGCTGCGGCCCCTTTGCCGATTATCGACTCGACCCCAATAGCGTGTTTATGACCAAAAAAATCTAAGTTTAAGCAGTGGTAAACGGTACGAAAGCCGTTTACCATGCGCAGCGCCAATCTTCGCATCTATAACGTTAACTTAAAATGATCCCATTCAAGCCTTTCAACCTACCGTTGCTGCCCCAAACAAATCACTCGCGTGGTTAAGGCAAGATAGCCGACGGCGACTATAGTTCTAACTAATGCAATGGAATTGCTAATTGACCTAATCATTTACATTTCAAATGTATTAAATTAAAAAGTATATGAAAAAAACCAGCACATTCATTAGCACAGTGCTAATTGTGGCCGTGACTTTACTAATCCTCCCCGCCATTGCTTATCTAAACCAAGCGATATCGGGAAGCTATGGCATTGAAACCCATCAAGACTCCGAAATTGATTTTACTTGGCAGGATATTCACGGTAAAACGCACCAATTTAGTGACTGGACTAAGGGACCAAGCTATCTGTTTCTTGGCTTTTTGAGTTGCTCACAAATTTGCCCTGTTCGCATACATCAAGTGCGTTCACTAATGGAACAACTCACTGAAAATGAAAGAACAAACATTCGTTTTCTGTTTGTCTCTATCGATCCTCAAAATGACCTGCCAACCCTCAGAGCACAAATGATCGATAATCAATCGGCACAATTTTTCAGTGCCGAGCTAACTCCTGAACGACTCGAGACGCTACAGCGGCAACTGGCTGAAGTATCGAGCCAAACGAGCGATATCAATCAACATACTGGCAATCTTTATTTAGTTTCACCCACGGGAAAGCTTAAACAAACCTATACTCAACAGCAGCTTATTACCGAGCGACTGCTCACCGATCTCAATACTATGATGTCTTCAAATTAGGCAGAAAAATGAATCACTCACAGAACACTTCAATAACGGCAAAAAATGATCAGACCTTATATCGTCTGCTGCTCGCCCAAGCACCAATACTCCTCGTTAGTGGGTTTGTTGGAGCACAGATGACAAGCTTTGCCATTATGGCCGCGATCGCTGTACTGCTCATCACCCAAATAAGTTACAGCCTATTAAAAGCAACACCTATGTTTGCCAGTGTTGCCGCCGTTATCATGATGACGGTTTCAGCCCTCCTCATTCAGACCCAAATGGGGATGATTGAAATGCACTTTCATATTTTCTCCACTATGGCGATTTTCTTGATTTATCAACGTTGGGAGCCAATAGTCGCGGCGCTACTGACGGTTGCGATACACCATGTACTGTTCACTTATATGCAACTGCAGAGTGTAGAAATCAATCAGGTTGCCATCATGCTTTTTGTTGGCAAGTGTTCTTGGGATATCACCTTTGTGCATGCCCTGTTTGCCGCCGCTGAAGCTGGAATTCTGATCTTACTCGCCTCAATGATGCGCGTCGAATCCTCGGCAAATCAGCGTATTGCGGATGCGATTGAACAGATCTCTGAGTTTAAAGATATTTCGATTAGGCTCGTGCCCGCCAAAAATCATGCCGAAATGGCGTTTAATACTATGCTCGAAGAACTCACCCAAGTGTTTTCCGATTACCGTGAAATTGCTGTTGATATGGCAAAAACCACTAACTACCTAAAACAGCTGAGTGATGAAACCCAACATACTGTGCATGCGCAAAATCGACAGGCTCAACAAATCTCCGATACGGCGCAAAGTGTGATTCAGCAGATCAGCCAAGCCGCGACCGATAGCCACGACTCGGCGCAAAGTGCACGCCAAGCGGCGAACTCCAGTAATGAAGACCGAAAAAGCGCACTCAATATCATGGAAGATATGAAGAAACTGGAAAAAAATACCACAGAAGTGACGCTGTTCTTAGCCGAGTTAACCTCGGATGTCAGTGCCATCACTAAGCTACTCGAAGCGATCCGGAGCATCTCGGAGCAAACGAATCTGCTCGCACTCAATGCGGCTATTGAAGCCGCACGAGCAGGAGAAAGCGGCCGTGGCTTTGCCGTAGTTGCCGATGAAGTCAGAGCCTTAGCCCAACGCACTGGCCGCTCAACCGATGATATCGCCACGGTCTTAACTCACCTCAACACCAGTATGATTAAGACTGTCGACTCAATGAACTTAAGCAAACAAAGCACAGCTGAAAACCTGAAGCAAACGAGTGAAATCGCTAATGGTCTCGCCCAACGATCGGAACAGATCACCCATGTTGCCGTATCGAGTGAAAGCGTGGCACACACCACCCAATCCCAGAGCCAAGTGCTTGCTCACATTGGGGAGGACATTATCGATAATGCCCATGCGATCAATAAGTTGACAGATAAAGTACAGGAGCTCTCATCGGGAACGCTCGCATTAAGTCAAATCGCTACCGCCTATCAAACTAAGGCGGCAGCCTACAAAATCTGATCTTTTAGTCATAGATGCTAAACACCAAAACACACGCCCTTTCACTAGCGTGTTTTGGTTTGCCAAGCATGGATAATAAACCCAAGCAACAGTCCCCAAAATGCGCTGCCGATACCCAGCACGCTAAAACCTGATGCCGTGACCAAGAAAGTGATCACAGCTACCTCGCGATCTTCGGTTTTAGCTAAGGCGGCGGTCAGGCTATTAGCGATAGTGCCGAGCAGCGCTAATCCGGCGATGGCCAGTACTAATTCCTTAGGGAAAGCGGAAAACAGGCCGACCACAGTGGCGCCGAGTAACCCAGTGATAAAGTAAAACACCCCGCCCCACACTGCCGCCCAGTAGCGGGTCGTAGGATTCGGGTCTGCTTCTTTACCCATACAAATCGCCGCAGTGATGGCGGATAAGTTAAAGGCAAAACCACCAAAGGGCGCGAGAATGACCCCGATGAATCCTGTAGTCGTGATCAAAGGCGAGATGGGCGGCCTGTAGCCATTACCGTGCAGCGCAGCGACACCCGGCATATTTTGCGATGCCATAGTCACTACAAACAGCGGTAATGCTACGCCAATCACACTCGCCAGCGAAAACTCAGGCGTGGTCCATACCGGCATCGCCAGTTGCAACTGAACGGCATCTAACTTGAGCAAATCTAATTGAAAGCTCATGCCTATGCCCACCAGCAAGGTCAGCAAGATGATGTAACGCGGCGCAAAAGGCTTAACCACGACAAACACCAACAGCATGATTAATATGAGGCTCAGCTGGGTTTGCATCGCCTGAAATAGCCCTAGGCCAAATTGCAGTAAAATCCCCGCCAACATAGCGGAAGCGACTGACTGCGGCATGATGCGGATAAGCTTATCCATCCAGCCCGCCACCCCGCAAAGGGTGATTAACATCGAACTCACCAGAAACGCGCCTATGGCTTGGTTGACGCTCAATCCAGCTAAGCTGGTCACCATCAGCGCAGCGCCCGGTGTCGACCAAGCCGTTAGAATAGGATTCTTATAGTAAAGCGATAACCCTATGCTGGTCACGCCCATGCCCACACCTAAAGCCCACAGCCATGAACTGATCTGTGCCGGTGTCGCCCCCACAGCCTCCGCTGCTTGAAAGATGATCACAGCCGAGCTGCTATAACCCACTAATACCGCAATAAATCCCGCTGATATTTTTGATAAACTCCCTGCATCTCGCCACATATCCACTCCCTTTCTCTGCAATTGCTGTCGCCATGACTTTGTGCGCTATCACTTATCAAATGAACAAAATAGCCTTCGTGCGCTATAACGTACGAGATGGACAAGATAGCACCTGTGCGTTATAACGTACAAACTAAATTTTCATAAAAATGATGGGGCCATTGTGCAGACGATAAACAGCTATCTTGCCACCACGCTCAAAGCACTTCGCAACCAAAAGGGATGGAGTTTAGATAAAGCCGCCCAAGAGACGGGCGTCAGCAAGGCCATGATAGGACAAATCGAGCGCGGTGAATCAAGCCCAACCATTGCAACGCTGTGGAAAATTGCCAGTGGATTCAATATCTCGCTTTCGACCTTTCTCGAACCCACGCCCCAGAGCCAAGGAGCCGTATTCCGTAAACCCGATGAGTTACGCCAACAACCCGCCACCGACGGCATGTTAGTCGCGTCGCTATTTCCCTTCGAGCCGCGCTTTGGTTTTGAGATGTTTGAACTCACGCTACTGCCGCACTATGAGCGCCTTTCTGAGCCCCATGAAACGGGAGTGACCGAGCATGTGATTGTCTTGAGCGGCACTATGGAAGTATTAGTGGATGGGCAGTGGCAAAAGCTCAAGCAAGGTGAAGCGGTACGATTTGCGGCCGACAAACCCCATGGCTATCGAAATCTCAACGAGCAAGCCGTGGTATTCCACGACATCATTCACTATCAACGAGGCAACGCCTCTAGCTTCTAGCTTCTAGCTGCTAATCTAGCGCCAGTAATACTAAAAACCAAAGCATTCACTGCCGATAATCTCTGCACTTGCACTCACCAATTCATTAGAATAAACTTATTGAAATTTTTCTAATGGCAGGAGCTAGGCTATGTTTCAATCTTTACTGGCAAAATTATCCGGCAGCCACTCGGGCGAGAAATGCTGGCAATTGATTGAACAAGGTGCGCAGGTGATAGATGTGCGTTCGCCGGAGGAATTTGCCTCGGGGCATCTTCCCCAAGCCATTAATGTACCGCTGCCAACGCTCAACCAATGGTTGCACCAAGTCGAAAACAAACAGCATCCCTTTGTGCTTTACTGCGGCGCAGGGATTCGCGCCCAAAAGGGTTGCGATATTCTCAAAGCCAATGGTTTTGAATACGTTATCAATGGCGGCTCACTCAACGATCTTGTTTGCTGCCAGCCAAACCGATAGCGAGCAACTCCGCTAACAAGTATAAAAATGCCAGCATCTTAGCTGGCATTTTTGTTGAACGCTTTAAATATTAAGCCGTTAATAAATCGATGCTTTCTTTCGCTTCGCGAATGCCCTTTTGATTGGCTTCAGGCCCCATATTCAATGCTTCAGCGTAAATCACTTCAACTTCGGTAATACCAATAAAGGCCAAGAAAGTTTTTAAATAAGGCACTATATGGTCCGTTGGGCTGTTTTTATGGGCGCCGCCACGGGTAGTGATCAATACCACACGCTTACCTTCTACTAATCCCTTTGGACCATTTTCGGTATAGGTGAAAGTCACGCCGGCACGGGCCACAAAGTCGATCCAGTTTTTAAGTTGGGTAGGAATGTTGAAGTTATACATAGGCGCGGTGATCACAATAGTGTCGTTCGCTTTTAGTTCTTCCACTAAGGCGTTAGAAAGATCGAGCATCTCTTGCTGGCGTGGAGTTAAATCGGCACCGCCACGCAAACCAGAAGCAATTTCACCATCAACCATAGGCAACACATCTTTACCGCCTAAGTCGCGAACCGTGATAGTCGCGTCTTGGTCTTCCCATTTACCGATCAGGTGGTCAACTAATAAGGCAGATTGTGAATAACCGCCAAGAATACTGGATTTTAACACTAAGACTTTAGACATAATCTGCTCCGACAATAATTAACGACTGAGAGTCAGATGAATGTTCTCGACTCTATGGCGCTAGTTTATTAGCCCATAAAAAAGAAAAAAAGCGGATAAAATTTGAGATTACATTCTATTTTTTAGAAAGGTTTTACGCTTTCGGGGTGCTAACGTAGAGGCCCTCAAAGACAGCGCAGAGTTTAGCCTCACAAAAGAGTTGAACTTCAAGCCTCACTTTCACTCTTCTTCCCCGCTGCAATGGGCTCAAATTGGTATCGGGCCATTGCACTGTTACCACAGGGTCACAGGTCACGGGAGCGAGATAACGGATATGGGCATCGGCTAATACTATATCGCCCTCCACACCGAGCATTTGCTGTTGCAACCACACCATACCCCAGCCCGTCAGTGTCATTAGGGTATAAATACTGCCAGCGAACATGGTTTGATGCAGGTTAATATTAGGCGCTATAGGTGCTGTGGTAGAAAACTCACCCGCGGAAAAATTGAGCGGCCTTATCTGCATAAACTCGCTGACGGGGATAGTGCTATGCCATGTTTGGCGCAATTTAGTCAGTAATTCATCCATATATTCTTCCATTACAGCCACTTCCCCATTCAATATGCTTTGCCCATAGATTAAGGGGATTAAATATTAGCCTTAACTTACAGCATCTTAGTTAACCTATAATTATACCTGCAAGTTAAAGGTCACAGGGCCATCATTCACTAGTTCAACTTTCATATCGGCACCAAACTGCCCTGTTTCGGTTACTACTCCCTTGGCTCGACAAAAGGCGACAAACTCTTCATACAAGCCTAAGGCTTGCTCAGGTGTGCCCGCGCCGGAGAAGCTCGGCCTAAGGCCCCGGCCCGTGTCGGCGGCCAAGGTAAACTGCGACACGACTAACAAAGATCCACCGACTTGTTCTAAGTTGAGGTTCATCTTGCCATTTTCATCGCTAAACACGCGATAGCTCATCACCTTAGTCGCCAGTTTTTCCATTTTCTCCCGGGTATCTTCACGTTCGACACCAAGAAGGACTAATAAGCCTTTATCGATTGCGCCTATGGTTTGGTTATCGACAACCACGCTGGCGCGGCTCACTCTTTGAATTAGGGCGATCACTGGGTTTCCTTTTAGATTAAGATTTATCAGGCTGAATGAGTGGAATGGGGCGAATATATTGGTCTATACCTTCGGGGAGAGACATAGCAATTTGTGTTAGACCCGAGTTAGTCCACAGCATAAAGCGGCGCAGCTCCTCGATCTCAACACTGTCGGCGAAGGTGACTACGCCCTGGACTTGGATAACGGCGCCCTGCTCGAGCAAAATAAATTTAGCAAAATTAAGCTTGGCGTTAAGCTCGCCTATTATTGCGGGTAATTCTTGGCTGGCCTGTAATTGTGGGTGCACCGCATAGAAACGGTTCATTAAAATACGATCGATGCCCGCGGCATTCATGCTCGGCTCCAGCATAAACTGGTTATCACCGAATTGGACTGCCACCTTATCCGATGCCACCTTGGTCGCCAAATAATTTGCATTGAGTAACGTATAATACAAGGCATCTGCGGCCAAATCATTGCTCAGTCCCGCCAAGCGTACAATCTTAGGCGCCACTGGCGCATGCTCTTCAAGCTGTTTAGTTTCAATGGGTTGAGTCGGCACTGCCAATGCCGAAGGCGCAGCACTGCAGGCACTTAATCCCAAAACACCTATTATGATAAATAATGATTTCATGCTAACTCCTGTCGGTTTATCCACGACCACATGGCCTGGATTTCGAGTGTGACGGCCAGAGATAAAATCTCACTATTGAGCGAATGTCCTCCCTCGACAATAGTGCGAATTTCGATGTTCTGCTCTCCCACCTCGGCCACAAACTCATTTAAGAGCATAGCGGGACACACCGCATCCTGCGTACCTTGTAATAGCAGAGTACGCGCTGTGACCTTAGATGTCACCCGTTGCAACATACTGAGCGTATTGAAGTAATTATTTATCGCATAGTGTAACTCAATTTTCGCGAGGGCTAATAACTCAGGGGATAAGCGTTGGGGCAATACACTCTTTGCGCCCGCGAGCGTGAGTTCCCAGTGGATCCAACGGCGTGCAAACTGATGGCGCACCGCTTTATCGGCGGCATAAAACCCCTGCCGATAGTGCTCAAAAATAGGCTGCTCTTGCGAGGCATTATCACAAAAATCCCGATAAGCTTGGGGATGCAAGCGGGCGGCACCGGAGCCACCATAGAGCCATTCAATCCCTGCCGCAGATGGGATAAAGAGCGCCCATAGCACCTGCGCTATAACCCTTTGGGGAAACAAGCCGCTGTAAATGAGGGCGAGTGTGGCGCCAAATGAGCCACCAGCTAAACACCAACGTTCAATATTTAGGGCAATTCGAATGGTTTCGATATCACGGATAAGCCCATTGAGGTGATTATGGTGTAACTCACCCGCAGGCAAAGATTGCCCTGCACCACGTTGATCTAACAATAAAATCCAATAATGATCGCCATTAAATAAAGCGAGTTCGCTGGTATCGACTCCCGCACCAGGGCCACCGTGTAGATATAGCAAAGGGATCCCATGGGGATCCCCATATTGCGCTAAATGCAGCCGTTGGCCACTGCCTACATCAAGCCAGTCACGGCGAATAAAAGGCGGAAAAGCGTGGGAGTTATGGGTCATAGCCTAAATAAATGTTCCTAATTATGCTATATCGCAGGGTATCGCACGCAGGCACGCCATGAACTCTTCCCTGAGGGCTCCACCGCGCCATCCATGGCGCAGAGGGCCTGCTTACCGATACCTTGCTCGCCCTATAAAGTGGTTTACAATTCAAAACGGCTATTTAGTCTGTACCACTGAGATCATTCTGGTTTTACGCCAGTTATGTCACTAATTTGCTGTTTATTCAGTGTAGTAGAATCTGTTTCATTGACCTGTTCCGTGCCTGCTAAAGGTTGACCATCTAGATTGGTCTCCTTCACATCCGAACTCGATTCATAATCCAAATATTCGGGCATAGCCGCGGTAATTTCAGCGCCGAGTAACACTATCATCCACGATAAATACACCCATACAAACACGATAGGAATCGTGGCCAAGGCGCCATAAATGGCCTCATAACTTGGAAATTGAGTCACATACAAGGCAAAGGCTTTTTTACCTAATTCGAATAGCAGCGCCGCCACTATCGCACCTAAGAGTGCGTGCAAAAACTTCACCTTCTGATTAGGCACCACCATATACAACAGCAAAAATGCCGCCACGGAAAACAACATAGGTAGACGCTCAATAAAAACAGGCACCATCCCCGACAGGGCCTGATCTTCAAAAACTTTTAAGGATACGACATAGGAAGTCGCCACCAAACTCGCGCCCACCAATACTGGGCCTAAGGTGATCACCATCCAATACATGGAAAATGCGACCACCACGGAGCGCTTCTCTTTGGTGCGCCAGATATTATTGAGGGACTTATCAATCGCGGAAATCAACATAATCGCCACAACCACAAGCGCCGCAATACCAACTGCCGTTCCCTTCGATGCATTGCCAACAAATTCATTGATATAGACTTGCACTGTATCGCCGGCGGCGGGCAAAAAGTTTTCGTAAACAAAACTTTCTATCTGGCCACGAATGCCCTTAAATACCGGAAAGGCCGATAACATAGACATAGTCACTGCGACCAGAGGCACGAGTGACAATAGCGTGACATAGGCTAAGTGTCCGGCACGGATATTGATTTGATCCTCGACTAATCTTTGTCTTAAATGCAGCAGGAAGTGCCAGATCCCGAGGAATAGGACGCGAATTTGTGCCAGTTCTATCTTCTTAGTCACGGGTTTCTCTTGATTCTGTTGGTATAGACTCGTTATCTTCGTACAATAAACACTTAATTTACAAGTCTAAGGAGTGAATTGATGTCGCAACAAGGATCCGCTGGCAATGTTATCGCCGCTATCGCCAGTCTATTTTTTCCAGGATTAGGCCAACTGCTGCAGGGCAGAATCATGGCAGCACTGCTATTTTTTGTAATTACTGTGGTCGGTTATGCCCTCTGGTGGTTGATTGTTCCCGCCGTAATAGGGGCGATTTTTCATCTGTGGAGCATTATTGATGCGGCGCGGTTTAAGGCCGATTAATGTCATTTCACTCAGCAACGGAACCCCCAATGAAAAGATTGATGACCTCTAGCCTGATTGCCATAAGCCTTTTACTCACGGGCTGTCAAACGGCCTATTACGGCGCGATGGAAAAAGTCGGTTACCATAAACGCGACATTATGGTCGACAGAGTTAAAGACGCTAAAGAATCCCAAGAGGACGCCCAAAAGGAGTTCAGTTCGGCCCTCGAAGAGATGCAAGCGCTACTGAACCACGATGGCGGCAGCCTCGAAAAGGCTTACAATAAGGCCAAAGATGAGTACGAATCGGCCCAAAGCGCTGCCGATAATGTCAGCAACCGCATTAATAAAGTGGAAGATGTCGCCGAAGCTTTGTTTGATGAGTGGCAAGCCGAAATCGGCGAGATCAGCAAAGCTAACCTGCGTAGGAATAGCGAAACTAAACTGAAGGAAACCCGCCGTGCCTATCAGCAACTGATAAAAAGTATGCGCCGCGCCGAATCAAAAATGCCGCCTATCCTCACCGCCATGAAAGACAATATGCTGTATTTAAAGCATAACTTGAACGCCCAAGCCATTGGCGCGATCAAAGGTGAATTTGCGAGTCTACAAACGGATATCTCGGGCCTTATCCAAGAGATGAATAAGTCGATCAACGAGTCGAACAAGTTTATCGAAGCCCTAGAGAGCTCAAAGGGTTAACAAAGCCTGTAAATAGGTAAACTCGATGTTGAGTTTAAGTTTGTGCTTTGCGGAAATATTAAGCGAGTCAATTTGCTATAACTGTTTGAAATGATACATCTCAACTTATCACCTATAGTACATTTGTTTTTATTATCAAACAGTTAAAATACACCCTATAAGTCGGAGCATAAGAATTTAGGTATATTTCTCGTCATAACAGACTAAAAACAATAATGTATGAGATTGCTCGTCTTTAAACGGGAACAGTTAGAATTCAAATCTAATAGCTCGTACAGGCTAATAAACACCCAAGAAATCGAATATAATAGATTAGAAACAACAATACTAATGCAGATATAAGATTAAAAACCAATACATCTTGGGCACAAAAATGTTACCGAGTGGTGTATTTTGAAGTCAAAACCGTCTTCCTGTATGCTGTGTTTAAATTAATTTGTTAATGCAGAGTAACACGATTGGATACTTGTTTTGAGCGCCCCATAATTATCTTGTCGGCTCCACGCTCTGGCAGCACCTTGCTCTTTGAGGTCCTGTCACAAAACACCTTTTTATGTACAATCGGTGGTGAAAGCCATGCCGTCATTGAAACTATCCCTGAACTAAATGTAGCAATACGAGGATTCCGTTCGAATGCGCTTACTAAAGAGGATGCCACACCTGATATCATTCATCTGTTGAGAAAGGGATTTGCTTCAAAATTGCGTAAAGCCGATGGTACTCAGGTTTCTTTGCCCCATCATTCACCTATACGATTTTTAGAAAAAACTCCTAAAAATAGTTTACGTGTCGACTTTCTAAACAGTGTATTTCCTGATGCATTATTTATTTATTTAGTCAGAGATCCTAAGGAAAATATCAGCAGCATTATGGAAGCATGGCGGTCCAATCGATTTGTCACGTATCCGCAATTGCCAGGATTTGGGGATTGGTCTTTATTACTTCCAGATAATTGGGCACGACAAAGAGGTAACACACTGCAGGAAATCGCTGCTTTTCAATGGCAGCAGGCAAACGATGCGATCATGAGCAGTTTATTAAAACTACCTAAGTCTCGTTGGCATATACTCACTTACCGTGATTTAGTGGCAACACCTAGCAAGCAACTCGCTGCTCTTTGTCAATTTTGCGATATCCCTTTTGATAACTTATTCCAGCAGATTTGTGATACTCATTTACCCTATTCTCGATATACAGTTTCTCCTCCAGCTCCCAATAAATGGCAGAGTAATGCGGCAGCAATACAACAGGTTTTTCCTAAAATTGAATCGACACTAGACCTTATAAATAAGTTATTAATCGAACAATTCATTGAGCCGTTGTCTAAGGAAAGGGTTATTCTAAAAACAAATCAAGATAGTGTTACTCAGAAAGATTTGTATAAAGGCATGAGTCGAAACGCACTTTGCCCATGCAAGTCAGGAAAACGTTATAAGTATTGCCATGGCGCATTAATTTAGCCCGTCAGATGAAGAGTTAACAATAATGAAACTTAAGCGTGAATTTTATCAACTCCCATTACAATTTGATTTAGAAAAAATGCAGCAAGAGATCGCACAATTTGCTGATTCTGAATGGGTGCCACATCATGAAAATTTTAAAGGAAACTCAGCTATACCTTTAATATCTGTCAATGGTGAATTTAATAATGACTTTAAGGGTATTATGCTGCCAACTTCGGCATTACTCAGATGTGAATATCTGCAACAAGTAATCGCTTCATTTGGCGAGGTGGTTGGCCGAACTCGATTGATGAAACTTGATGCTGGATGCGAAGTCCCATTACATTCAGATATCAATTATCACTGGTATAAACGTGTCAGAGTACATATTCCCATAACTACCACCGACACTGTTATTTTCCAGTGTGCTAACAAACGTATACATATGGCTGCTGGTGATTGTTGGATTTTTGACTCATGGGAATTCCACAAAGTTGAAAATAACAGTAACCAATCCCGTGTCCATTTAGTGATTGATTTTGCTGGTTCAAGCCGTTTTTGGGATATGATCGAAAATATCCCCGAAGATGGTTCGACATCTCGTAAACTCCTTAATTATCAGCCTAAAAAACGGATTGAACTTCGTACAGAAAAAAACAATTACCAAATAATAATGTCTCCTGGTGAAGTTGAATTATTAGTGAATGATTTAATAACCGATGTACAGTCTTGCAACCAAAGTTCTGAATCAACAAAAGCACAATTTGCTAAACTATTAAAGCATTTTGTATCTGATTGGCGTGAATTATGGTTTTTATATGGTGAGGATAAAACTGGCTGGCCTTTATTTCATCAATTACGAAATGAAGTACTGAAACAAGCAAGCCAGTTTGATAAAAATATTTTTATCAAAAATGGCACTTCAGCTGTAAAAATTTTAGCGCAGCTGATAATAGGTCCATCAATGAATGTAGAATTAGCGCTGCCAACCACTAGTGTTATTAAGTCCATAAATAAAAATGAATCGAAAACAATAGGATTAACTCGAAATAGTCCATGCCATTGTGGCTCTGGTGAAAAATATAAAAATTGCCATGGAAAGATAAGTTAATCTTACATCAATAAAATACTGACTACTTAGTAATGCTGCCTCTCTAAGAGGGCAGCATTTTTTCAAACAATTGAAATACTTTTAATTCAATGCTTCGTGAATATCCCCATACAACCCCAAAAAATAATCGATTGAATTATATTAATTTAATGATGTGAGGAGCCATTTAACACTTTATACGTTTGCAAATAGGTAAAATTTCGCTGGTGATTAAATATGACAGTGTCGGCACGAATTTTCGAATCACACCATAAACAACAAGTAGAGCTAATCCACCCCAGGGCGGGATTAAGCTTTGTTAAATCTCTTAACCAAAGAAAATCTCGCTCCTAAAATCGCCATTCCATGCAGCCTTTCTCATCTTGGTTGGTTTGCTGGCTTTTAGCGGATGTTGCTCTAAAAGGTTCAGCACGATACGACGAAATAACGCCATCTTCTTCGCGTTTTCACGGTCACCAATTCTTGAACAGTCTTCCCTAAATGTTACGTCAAGCACCCAGTGTTGCTGGTTCTCGATGTGCCAATGCTGACGCACCGCTTTGGCTGCAAGTTCGACGTCTAAAGGTAAGGAACTTAAGTAATAATCCGTATTAATGGTTGTAACACCTTTATGTGTTCGTTGACGTTCAACTGCTATGAGCGACTTGGCTGATGGCCACTTTTTCGCGAGCGCCTGCGGCAGCTTTGCTGGGACTTGAAACGTCATGCGACGCTCCTTACGGCCATGCCCCTTGTCATCCTCTTCGATACTCAATATGTCGACGCCGTCGTTATCCCAGTGAGGTTGGAACTGCATTTCTATGGCCTGCCTAAGTAGAGGTTGATTGCCTTTGACCTGAACAACATAGTCGCCTTTAGCTTTGATGATTTGTTGAAGCGTTTCCCGCTGGCAGTGAAGTGCATCAAAGGTTACAACAGCATCTTTAATGTCTAACATGTGCAACAGCGCTTGAACCGTTGCGATTTCGTTACCTTTGGTCTGTGTATCTTGCTGATACAGCACAATTCCTTGTTCTGTATCAAAGGCCGAGATGAGGTGAAGCGCATTTTTAGCGCCATGCTGATTAACAGCACCCCGCAAGGTTTTTCCATCGATAGCGATCAAAGGCTTAGATGATGCTTCTCTTACGCGATTAACCCAACTAAAGAGTGTCAACACCAGTATTTCGCTATCGATGACTTTAATGATCCGAGCAATAGAATGTCGAGTAGGGATCCCGTTATCAAAATTTCGATGTTTACGCAGCCAAGATAGATTCTCTTTGCCGAATTCTTCGATAGCTTGCCAGCCATCGCAACCTGAAGCGATAGCGGCTAAAACGAGAAAAATAATATCAACTAAATCATGGTTTAGATTGATGTGAGAGCGAGGGTCTTCGATGAGTTTCAAGTGTTCAAATAAGGACATGGATTAGGCTCAGTAGAATAACATGCCCGATCAGATCATGCAGATACGAAGAAGTTCCCTACTGTTAACAAAGTATGATCCCGCCCTGTAATCCACCCCAAGAAGATAAACAAGCTCTCCGAGACAATCCATAACTCTATTCTAAATAATAGCTATCTTGACCGTTTTGGGTTAAATTTTTGCACTTAACAAACATTTTTTAACTTTAGCATTGATCTCCTCAAAATCGAGATAGTCTTGTGCCATAAATGGTTGATATTTTTCGCATTGCCCTATAGCTTTAGTATTCATGGGCTGTCTAACTTGACTTGCACTAGGTGTCAAAACAGGTCGCGTAGACTGATAAAAATTTAGACAATCAACTTCAAATTCTACACCACAGTAAGCAAGCAACTTAGGAATTTGATCGTCAGGCTGAGTAACTAGTCTTTCGAAGCAGAGATGATATATTTCTTGCGGAAATAGACGATCCCAATGCTCCATCAGCTCGAGATAATTTTCCCAATACACTTTGATATTATCTAATGAGTAGGAATAATTGTGACCAACACTGAAGTATTGTTTAAATACACTGAGGGCATTATCCGTCGTATGCCGAATGACATTTATAATTTTTGCCTGAGGGAAAAGTGTTTTGATCAAACCGATATGAAGGAAATTATTGGGATTTTTATCAATAAAATAATAAGGAACCTCTGTAAAATACTGAGCAGATTCTTGTAAATATTGCTGTTGATACTGATTTATTTGCTGTTGATTAAAATTTTCCAGTTGTTTAGCGTAGCCACCTGCTTGTTCAAGGGTTAATGCTATTCTCTCTATATAAGGTAGCTCATCAGTTGCACCAATTAAACTATGGCTCGCAAGAATCTGTTCGACTAATGTTGTCCCTGAACGGGGCATACCAACAATGAAAATGGGAATAGAACCCCCATCAACTGCCATACGTGGAGTCAAGTTTGTATGGAGTAGAGATTGTACAGTGTTAACAAACAAGGCTTTTTTAAATGGTTTTAGTGGCACCAAAAGATTGTTAGCCCTAACCATAGCATCAAATGCTAGCTTATTATCACCTGACTGCTCATAGATCCGATTCAGTGTATACAGTAATAATGCAAGGCTTGCATCTGACTGCGATGGAGTATTTATGGCAGTAATGACTTCAATTTTATCCGTTTCTGAAAACGTATAATTTTTTAAATCTGCTAACCCCCAAAATCCGGCAGCTTTCTTTTCTGGTTTTTCTGCAATAAATTCATGGTAATAAAATGCAGCAAGTTGTGTATTACCTGTCGCTTTGTAAATATGGCCTAAATTCAATTTTACAGCGGCATTATCATAATTATTTTTAACACAATAGTTTAATTCTTCGGTTGCCAAGACCATGTTTCCAGTTTGTAGTGCCGCCATACCGAGTTTAAAGTGTAGCTCGAGATCGTCTGGAGTGATTTTGATAAGGCAATTGATAATATCAATTTGTTCAAAATAGCGTTGCCGAACTTCTAACAAATGTAATTTACTTCTAAGTGCACTCACCGAACTGGGATCCAGTATTAAAATAGCGTCGAATTTAATTTCAGCATCCTTGAAATCATTCGCTTCAAGCGCAAGTTGCGCCAAAATTAATAATGCATCTAGATTTTGAGGTTGAAGGCGAATCACTTTTCGCGCATACCTGCTCGCAGATGAAAATTGTCGTGCAGCGAAACAAGCCTTGGCATCTTTTAAATATTGTTCTTCTTGGCTCAAGTGACACCCCTTGTCTTGTTAAAAAATGTTTATCATTAAGAGATTCCAATGTTAATACCAACAGTATAAACAAGTTTACCTTTAGCCTAAAGCTTTCACGGACTTAAAATTTATGCCGCAGATTTCACGGAAAGCTCAATAAGGGGGGACTCACCATAGACTAGGATATCACCTCTAGTTTATTAGTTTTACAGACAAGAGGTTGTTGCTGTATAAATAACACTCAAAAATATATCGATAGCCAAAAAGCGAGTTCCATTTAACAGGTCTATGATAAAGCGACTAGTTTCACCCTCCCTGCATTCTCTGTTTCTTTTGTGCAAGGCTAAGATATTTGGCTTTGTGAGCTAAGGCGCGCTTTAGTGTGACCATTCAATAAATCTTGGATCTACCGCACAAATTCACTTTAGGCTCAAAAACTTATCCCGCAAAGTGAGCTCAGACTGAATACGTGTATTCTATTTGCAGTATTAACATGACCTTTATTGAATCCCTTACCCTAATGCTAGCCCTGATGTACATCGCTTCCCTTAGCTACTGGAGCGGTAAAAAGTGGGGGGCGCTGGCCACTTTACTACTGAGTTTCGCAGCAGTGGCAATTAGCCTCTACTGGCCCTTGGCACTCGCCCTGATAATTGCCCTGCCACTCAGCCTAATTGCCCATAAGTTAGCGCCGGTGGAGTTTAAAGCTGATATAAAAATTAATACCCTACGCGAAGGCTGCCAGCATCTGCTCGCGCTTTCACTCTTTTTAGTCGCGATCCAATACAGCATCAACGTCATACAGCTTAAGCAAGGGGTAACACCTTGGTTAATGCGTCCCGATGTGGGCGATGCTTTCTTACCCATAGCAGGTGGTATTGAATTAAAAGCCATTATTAGCCTGAACTTATGGGATCAAACCCACCCCGCAGCAGCGGTTATGCTCGCAGCAGTATTACTCACGGGTTTACTCTGCAAGCGCGCTTTTTGCGGCTGGGCCTGCCCTTTAGGCCTTGCTGGGGAATATTTATATGCCCTAAGAAAGCGCTTTATCAAGGCAGAATTAGCCCCACCAGCCTGGCTAGATTGGCCACTGCGCATGCTTAAATATCTGTTACTCCTCGCACTTTGTTATATTGTTATCGGCATGCCGAGCGAGTCCATTCCCTATTATCTGCAGGGCAATTATCACAAGATTGCCGACTTGAAGATGGCGTTATTCTTTGTCACCCCAGGACTCATTACCTTAGCCTGCTTTGCTCTTATCCTCACCTTAGCAGCATGGCGACGCCAAGGGTTTTGCCGCTATTTGTGCCCCTACGGCGCCATGCTCGGGTTGTTAAGTTTCGCCAGTCCACTTAAAATCCGCCGCAATACCCAGCACTGCCTGATCGAAGCGAAAGGGATGAAGTGCGACAAATGCACCCGCGCCTGTCCCGCGAATATTATTGTGCACACCCAAACCACGGTTCGCAGCGATGAATGCCAAGCCTGTATGCGCTGTGTTGCTGCCTGCCCTAAATCTGCCGCGCTAGGTTTAGGCCTTAAATCTGGCCACAGAGTTAGCCATAAAGGGTTGTTAGTCTTGTTATTACTCGCGCTATTTGCCCTGCCACTGATCAGTTATTTAGGTGGATTCTGGCATAGCCAAACACCGGACAGTATTCGAATAGAACTTATTCAAGTAATTGATAGAGTTGGCCATTAGTGTAGAGAAGCATCGCTATTTGCGCCTATAAACCTAGGCTTAGGGCGGTTGAGCAGGCCAACAGGGGGGAAATGGGATAAGAGCTTTTATCTCTCTCCTTAAAAACAAACAAGGTGCAGCTTAACGCTGCACCTTGTTAACGAGGGAACGAATATCTTTCCCTTGAATTAAAAGTACTTACGCAAGATCAAAGCGATCGGCATTCATCACTTTTGTCCAAGCGTTAATAAAGTCCTTCACAAACTTTTCCTTGGCATCGTCCTGGGCGTACACCTCGGCATAGGAACGTAACACTGAGTTAGAGCCAAAGACGAGGTCGACCCGAGTCGCGGTCCATTTCACCACACCCGTTTTACGATCGACTATCTGGTAAAGATTTGCACCCGCTGGCTTCCAGCTATAGGCCATATCGGTCAGATTCACAAAGAAGTCATTGGTCAAGACACCAACTCTATCGGTAAATACGCCGTGGGCACTGCCACCGTAGTTAGTACCCAACACCCTCATACCGCCAATCAGCACTGTCATTTCATGGGCACTTAAACCCATCAGTTGAGTGCGATCGAGCATCAGCTCTTCGGGTTGCACCACATAGTCCTTTTTCTGCCAATTGCGGTAGGCATCATGCAGAGGCTTGAGCACGGCGAAGGATTCAACATCCGTCATCTCCTGCGAAGCATCTCCACGGCCAGGGGCAAAGGGTACTGTGATATTGACCCCTGCGGCTTGGGCGGCTTTTTCAACGGCGGCGGTCCCTGCCAATACGATCAGGTCAGCCATGGTGACGTTTTTAGCAAAACCCGCCTGAATGCCCATTAAGGCATTTAGCACTTTCTGCAGGCGAGCGGGCTCATTGCCCTCCCAATCCTTTTGCGGCGCTAAACGAATACGACCGCCGTTTGCCCCACCTCGATAATCTGAACCACGGAAGGTACGGGCGCTATCCCAAGCGGTTGCTACAAGCTCGGCCACACTCAGCCCAGTGGCTAATATTTTTGCCTTAAGTTCGCTAATGTCGGCCGCAGTTAAGCTGTGATTTACTTGAGGAATAGGATCTTGCCAAATTAAATCTTCTGCTGGCACTTCTGGCCCTAAATAACGGCTCTTAGGCCCTAGGTCGCGGTGAGTTAATTTGAACCAAGCCCTTGCAAACACCTCGGAGAAATAAGCGGGATCTTGATAAAACTTCTCGGATATTTTGCGATACTCAGGATCCATTTTCATCGCCATATCCGCATCTGTCATTATCGGGTTATAGCGAATGGAAGGATCTTCTACATCGACGGGTTTATCCTCTTCTTTGATATTAATGGGTTCCCATTGCCAAGCGCCGGCGGGGCTCTTTTTCAGTTCCCAATCATAACCGAGTAACAGTTTGAAATAGCCATTGTCCCACTGAGTTGGATGGGTAGTCCAAGCCCCTTCAATACCGCTAGTGACGGTATTGCGGCCAACGCCTCGGCCGTGCTTATTGAGCCAACCTAGACCTTGGGCTTCAACTTCCTCAGCTTCAGGATCTGGGCCAAGGTCCTGCGCCTTACCGTTACCGTGAGCTTTACCCACAGTATGCCCCCCCGCGGTTAAGGCGACCGTTTCCTCATCATCCATCGCCATACGGGCAAATGTCACCCTGACATCTTTTGCTGTCCGCAGTGGATCAGGCTTACCGTCCACCCCTTCAGGATTCACATAAATCAATCCCATCATTACCGCAGCGAGGGGATTTTCGAGATCGCGCTCACCGGAATATCGGCTATTGGGATTATCACTCGGGGCTAACCATTGTTTTTCAGAGCCCCAGTAAATGTCTTTTTCAGGATGCCAAATATCCGCACGGCCACCCGCAAAACCATAGGTTTTCAACCCCATGGACTCATAGGCGACATTACCAGCAAGAATAATTAAATCGGCCCATGAGAGTTTATTGCCGTACTTTTTCTTAATTGGCCACAGTAAACGGCGGGCTTTATCGAGGTTGGCGTTATCGGGCCAGCTATTGAGGGGGGCAAAGCGTTGGTTGCCCGTACCTGCACCGCCGCGGCCATCGGCAATACGGTAAGTCCCAGCAGAGTGCCATGCCATACGGATCATCAGGCCGCCATAATGTCCCCAATCTGCGGGCCACCAATCTTGGCTATCTGTCATCAATGCCTGTAAATCCTGCTTCACCGCGGCAAGATCGAGGCTTTTAAAGGCTTCACGGTAATTAAAGTTGGGATCCATAGGATCTGTCTTGGTGTCGTGCTGGTGCAAAATATCGAGATTTAATGCCTTGGGCCACCAATCCATATTGCTGGTTGCAACGGAGGTATTACCACCGTGCATCACTGGGCATTTACCTTGAGAGGGTTGAGTCTTATCCATGAGATCTTCCTTTATTTATGACGAACGAAGGGTATGACACTGTACGATGTCATTTAGACTAGTCTCTTTGGGCCGTCTTCTAAAGCGAGTTTTACCGTTTGCTTTAATTCATTATGACGATTAATCCAGCCTTCAACATGCATACTAAATGCGCAAAATGACAACAAATATAGGCTTAAACAACTAAGGCTAGGAGACTTTAACGAGAACACAAAACCCTCGCTCAAAAAGCACGCTAAGATCACACTCTCCGTTATTTTTACAAAACTATATTGATTTTAATCAGGCCGCTGAACAGTTTTATCGTCAATACTCAGCTTAAGAAGAATAATGAAGTGCTGATATCCTCTCATTCGGAGTGAGTCTATGCGACAGAGACGTTTGCAACTTATACAGTCACTGTTTGATGAATATATTGAGATGTACTCTTCACGGGATGACAAACTCACCACTCGTTTCAGTGATAATTTTAGTGGTTATGCGGGTAGCAGCGATGTGCTTATCACCAGTAAAGAGGAATGGATACAAATAACCCGCCAAGACTTTGCCCAAGTACCAGAGCGGATCCACATTGAAATGCTAGATCTATCATTACAGGATCTTGCAGAGGATATCCTTGTTGTTACAGCCTTTTTCCATATCCATCTTCCTGTTTCAGAATCGATACTCTGTCAAGAAACCGCAAGATTAGTGCTGATTTTTCGCCAAGAAAACAACGATTGGAAAATTGCCCATAGCGGAATATCGATTCCCTATGGCTTGGCAAAAAAAGGCGAAATTTATCCGATGACAAGCTTAGAGGATCGCAATCGAGAGCTAGAGTCCATCATACAAGCGCGAACCTATGAGCTTGCAGAGGCAAACAGCAGGCTAGAAAAACTAAGTAATACCGATGGATTAACCAATATTGGCAACCGTAGACTGTTTGACCAAGCGCTACAAAAGGAATGGAACCGTGGACAGCGCAGCAACACGCCACTCGCGCTGATTATGCTCGATATTGATCACTTCAAATTATTTAATGACCACTATGGTCACCTCGCGGGAGATGACTGCCTTAAACTACTGGCTAAGGGTTTATCTCAGTCAGGTCGTCGGGCTGGAGAATTAGTTGCCCGCTATGGGGGTGAAGAATTTGTTATTTTATTACCCAATGCGGATAAGCAAATCGCACTCGATACAGCAAAAGATATTCATCAACTTATCCAATCTCTTACTATCCCCCATGTCAAAACTGACCTTGGTATAGTCACAGTGAGCCTAGGTGTTGCTTGTTTACAGCCCTCAGACCAATACTGCGCCTTAGAATTAGTCCGTCAAGCAGATGCAGCCCTTTACTTGGCTAAGTCGGCTGGCCGTAATTGCATACGTTCGATGCTGCCAACAGATAATTGACTTCAAAGGTAAAAATGAAAAAGCCCCGCGAAGTTTCCTTCACGGGGCTTTCACTGTCTGGCTCAGGTTATGAGCCAGGATCATTAACCGCGGTTATTGCGCTTACGATCGTTTTCAGTCAAGTGTCTCTTACGAACACGGATGCTCTTAGGCGTAACTTCGACTAATTCGTCATCATCGATGAACTCAAGCGCTTGCTCAAGCGTCATTGTGATTGGCGTAGTCAGTACTTGCGCTTCGTCAGTACCAGAGGCACGCATATTGGTCAGCTGCTTACCTTTCAGACAGTTAACTGTTAGATCGTTAGAGCGAGCATGGATACCAACCACTTGGCCTTCGTATACTTCAGCGGCATGGCCGATAAAGAGACGACCGCGGTCCTGTAGACCGAACAGTGCGAAGGTCAGTGCCTTACCCGTTGCGTTAGAGATCAATACGCCGTTAGCGCGCTGACCAATATCGCCACCTTTATGTGGACCGTAATGGTCAAACGAGTGGTAGATTAAACCTGTACCTGAAGTCGCAGTTAAGAACTCAGTTTGGAAACCGATTAAACCACGGCTTGGGATGATGAAGTCGATACGTACACGGCCTTTACCATCAAGCTGCATATCTTTCATTTCAGCTTTACGGGTACCCAGCTTCTCGATCACTGTACCTTGATGTTCTTCTTCAACGTCAACAGTTAATGTTTCGAATGGCTCACACAGTTCGCCATCGATGGTTTTCAGAATAACTTCTGGACGAGAAACCGCTAATTCGTAACCTTCGCGACGCATGTTTTCAATCAAAATTGATAAATGCAATTCACCACGGCCTGATACGCGGAAGCGATCTGGGCTGTCAGTTTCTTCAACACGCAGTGCCACGTTGTGGACTAATTCTTGTTGCAGGCGCTCAAGAATGTTACGTGAAGTCACATACTTACCTTCTTTACCCGCGAAAGGTGAAGTGTTGACTTGGAAAGTCATGGTCAGTGTAGGCTCATCAACTGACAGGGGCGGCATGGCTTCAACACTACCAGCTGCACACACAGTGTCAGAAATCTTAAGCTCACCTAAACCTGTAATCGCAACGATATCGCCTGCATTAGCAACTTCAACTTCGGTACGCTCTAAGCCCATGTAACCTAATACTTGGCCCATTTTACCGTTACGCGTCTTACCATCGGCACCGATGATAGTCACTTGTTGGTTAGTTTTGATGCTGCCACGGTTGATACGACCCACACCGATAACACCTACATAGGAGTTGTAATCGAGTTGAGAAATTTGCATCTGGAATGCGCCATCGGCATCAGCATCTGGGAAAGAAACTTTTTCAACGATAGTTTGGAACAGTGGCGTCATATCTTCGCTGACGACATCTGGATCTAAGGTTGCAAAACCGTTTAACGCAGAGGCGTAAACGATTGGGAAATCTAATTGCTCGTCGGTCGCACCTAAGTTGTCGAACAGGTCGAATACTTGGTCGATAACCCAATCAGGGCGTGCACCTGGACGGTCAATCTTGTTAATAACAACAATTGGCTTTAGGCCTTGGGCAAACGCTTTTTTGGTTACGAAGCGAGTCTGTGGCATTGGACCATCAACGGCATCAACCAGCAATAATACTGAGTCAACCATAGATAGAACACGCTCAACCTCACCACCGAAGTCGGCGTGGCCTGGGGTATCAACGATGTTGATACGGTAATCGTTCCACTTGATGGCAGTATTCTTTGCCAGAATCGTGATCCCACGTTCCTTCTCAAGATCGTTGGAGTCCATCACCCGCTCAGTAGCTTCTCCCCGGGTTGCAAGGGTTCCTGATTGCGACAGCAACTTGTCTACCAGGGTCGTTTTGCCATGGTCAACGTGTGCAATAATGGCGATGTTACGTAAATTCTCTAGCACGGATAAACCTCTTACCATCAAACAAAAATAGGGATATTACAATATTCGTTATAGCAATCTACGTTGAGTCGCCATAAAAAAGCGTGCCATTCTACTCCAGAGCGGCCTTGGCGCACAGGATTATTTTTGAACACTTATAAAACAATTTACCTTGACGCACCAATAAGTCACCCCTTGCGATTCAATCACCAAACTCAAACGGGATAGCTATGTCAGGATCCGTGACCATAGCACCTTAAATTCGCACTGTTTTATGACAATATTAGCGCCATACACTTTTTCCTAAAAGATAAAAATTAACCACTCAAGGGCGTTCCTTATATGTTAGATTCATTGTGCTTTATCTAGGCCGACGGCCGCTAACGGGTCAATTTGATGCCATGTGGTGACGCTAACTACAAGGTTATCCAATACAATCGGCACGCAAAGAATTGATGCTCAGATTGCAGTGCGCACCAAAATGGATTGATGCACCAAAATGCAACAGATAAATGCACCATATAAGTGCGAACATAACATCAATTGAATGCCATGAAGTTTATATCCATTAATTATCAATACGTTAAATTGTTGGCATAGATATCGCTTTATAGCTCGTAAGTTTGGCTCAGGAAAATGCACTTGGGCTAAAAGATTATAAGAGGGGCATCCCTTTACCCTACCGGAGACTTGAGAATGTCAGTTGAATCAGTTTTAAAGCAACTTGAAGAATTAGAAGTTAAGTTTGTTGATTTACGTTTTACCGACACTAAAGGTAAAGAGCAGCACGTATCTATTCCTTCTCATCAGGTAGATGCTGATTTCTTCGAAGACGGCAAAATGTTTGACGGCTCTTCAATCGCTGGCTGGAAAGGCATTAACGAATCAGACATGGTGCTGATGCCAGATCCAACCACCTTTGTATTGGACCCATTCACCGAAGAAACCACTGCACTGATCCGCTGTGACATTCTCGAGCCAGGCACAATGACAGGTTACGACCGTGACCCACGTTCTATCGCTAAAAAAGCGGAAGAATACCTACGCTCTACCGGTATCGCTGACACAGTATTGATTGGCCCAGAACCCGAATTCTTTCTGTTTGACGATGTCCGTTTCGGTACTGACATGTCAGGTTGTTTCGTTAAGATCGACGCTAAAGAAGCGGCTTGGAACTCTGCCACTAGCTACGAAGGCGGCAACACAGGTCACCGTCCATTCGTGAAAGGCGGTTACTTCCCCGTTGCGCCAGTTGACTCATCACAGGACCTACGTAGTGCTATGTGTTTAGTGCTCGAAGAAATGGGCCAAGTGGTTGAAGCGCATCACCATGAAGTGGCGACAGCGGGTCAAAACGAAATCGCTACCCGTTTTAACACGCTAACTAAGAAAGCGGACGAAATCCAAATTCTGAAGTATGTAGTGCACAACATGGCTCACGCCTACGGCAAGACAGCGACTTTCATGCCTAAGCCAATCGTTGGTGACAACGGTAGCGGTATGCACGTTCACCAATCTTTATCTAAAGATGGCGTTAACCTGTTCGCAGGTGACAAATACGCAGGCCTGAGTGAAACCGCACTGTACTATATTGGTGGTATCATCAAGCACGCTCGCGCACTGAATGCTTTCACTAACCCAAGCACTAACTCTTACAAGCGTTTAGTGCCACATTTTGAAGCACCTGTTATGTTGGCCTACTCTGCCCGTAACCGCTCTGCATCAATCCGTATTCCAGTGGTACCAAGCCCTAAAGGCCGCCGTATCGAAGCACGTTTCCCTGATCCACATGCAAACCCATATTTAGGTTTTGCAGCGCTGCTGATGGCCGGTCTTGACGGTATCCAAAACAAGATCCACCCAGGCGAAGCGATGGACAAAGACTTGTACGATCTGCCTCCAGAAGAAGCGGCTGAAATCCCACAAGTGGCTACTTCATTAGAAAACGCCCTTGAACATCTGCAAGCTGACCACGAGTTCTTAACCCGTGGCGGTGTATTCAGTGAAGATTTCATCCAATCTTATATCGTACTGAAAACAGCAGAAGCTGAGCGCGTAGCACGTACAACTCACCCACTTGAGTTTGAAATGTACTACAGCCTGTAATCTTTACCTGTAAATAATCAAGCCCCGAATGATCGGGGCTTTTTTATACTTTGTGCATCTTTATTGTCATCGTTTCCCCAGTGCCTCACTACCCTTTTGTTTCATCAGTAGTCACACTAAGACACTGAACTAAAGATAGTTTTTACCTAACCTCGACCATCATGTCCATTACCACATCGATGAGTCGTTGCTTGTCCTCCTTCCTTTATGGTCACTAAACCAGCATCCTTAAATAGGCTAAATTGACTCTGATTAATATCGTCTTGAGCGGGATCATCCAAATGACCTAGGCAGGTATAACCGACACGATAGTCACCCACAGGTAAATGCCCTATAGCAAAGGACCAGTCGCCATTCCGGTCTTGGTGGATTGGAGAAACGGCAACTGGTGAGAATTTTCCATCGGTTTTATCAGGGCGTATATCTGCCATCTGCTCAATGTTGGTGGCATTGCTTGGGTAAAGATAAGCCATATGATAAAACTGACCACTAACTGGCGCGTTAGCTGCGTGAGTTATTTCGCAGTCGGCTATCCATTGTGAGTCCATTTCGCCATTCAGGTGACCCATATATCGATCATCGACCGAGTAGATCCCACTATGATTAAGCTGGAATTGGTTATCGCTAAAGTGCATTGATCGATACAGATCTATCTCCATGGTAAGAGACAAATTGTCGTGCTCATTGAGAACAAAATCATGCAGCGGAAGGTGGCCGTCTTCAACCATTAATGGCAATCGTCCATGGCCATTTTCAATCGCACAACCATCCGCCTCATCACCATTGACTAAAGTAAAGTGCACATCGTGGTAATGACCTGCGGGTAATTGTAAGTCGCTAATCACTCTACGACTTGTCATACCCTGATAATCGAGCAGGTTAAATCTATGCAACCCCATTTTATAGGTATGTACTTTGTTATGCTCATCGGTCATTACCAGTTGATCGAGTACCAAATCGACCTTACTGATCTCGCTCATTGGAGAGTCTGAAATTGCAATATTAACAGTACCGAATTTAGTGTCTGCGATGGGGTCGTTTGAACTATCTGAACCGCCACAAGCGCTAAGGAGTATTGTTGGTATTAGTAGTGGAAGCAGACTTATATGGCGCATCTTATTCACCCCTCATCAACATTAACTAGAATTTAACCAAAAATTAACCAAATGCAGGGCGCATCTTACTTCCGATCAGAATCATTTTACTGGGGTGATATCACAAAATTTAATCAACTCTCCTATTTGCTAATTTTTAGCATTCATATCCTTGTTGTGTTTCACAAATTAAACATTATCTAATTAACTTTCTATGTAATTAAATTTTTATACAAATAATTTATAGCATTGATTTTACTGTCATAATTTAGATTAACTTCAATAACAGCCGCTATTACCACACCCAAATCATTATAGCGACACACTCTTTATAAACAGAAAAGTTCACTGTGAGCGACTGAATTGCAAAATAGTAATCATGACCGATTTTAAAAAGATCGCGCGACAAGGGACAGTATAAAAATCTCCTTATTTAATGCTTATCCAAAACATAGTCACTATTAACAACTAGGTTATTGAGGTTGGCTATATCTCGTTAATGTTGGTGAATAATTGACAGTTATAATCATATGGTTAGAATGCCGACTTGTTAAAACCGAATGCATCGGCGTCGAATAAAACCCGCTCTGGTTTCACACCACTAAGGCTCGAAGTTGATCAAGCAAGTAGGTCACACCGAAAGCAATGCGGTTTTTCACATATAAACAATGGAGTGGTTATGCGTTGGTTAACTTGGTTGGTAGTGTGCTGGTCTCTTACAGGCTGTGCGACGATAACATCAAGGATGGGAGAAGATTCAACTTGGGGTCACTCTTTCTCTAGTGTTAAGACGGCTGTCGATAATGGCGAGGAGTGTATGATTCTCTCCGCGATATCCGCCCCGCCCCTGCTGCTGTTTACCGTCCCGCTGACACTGGTGGATATGGGCAGCGCGCTGATCGTCGATACAGTTATGCTACCCGTTGATTTAGCGATCACGCCAAGCGATCCCAAGCTCCACCCTCCGCGGCCTATGGTCTGCCGCTATGACTACAAGATTTAAGGATGAGCGTACCCAACCGAGTTATCTACCCCTAAACACAGTTATCAGTAAGACGTAGAGTTCAAACGACATATGAGTGCGTTATGGTAGCGGTTAGCGTCCCTGCGCCTTGGATCCCGTTCGTGGCAATTAAGCAGTGTAGCCCTAGTAAGCCATGCTGAATCCGTTATCGATTGGCTTTTATTACCGCCAATAACTGTTGAATATCGGCCTTATCATTATAGATATGCGGCGATACTCGGATCCCTAGACTCCGGGCATCGACGCTGATATTCGCCTTAGCAAGGGCGGCCAGCACTTGCGCCTGTTGCTCGCCAAACTGCAATATCAAAGTACCACTGCGCTTATCCGCTTCTCGGGGCGACACTAGCTCTTGATCTAACTCATCCATAATTGCATCAAGCAGTAACTGATTGCACTTGCGCAGCTGCTCTGAGCCGATATCGGCAAAGTAATGCATGCTATGGGCGGCAATGGCATAGGGCGCGATAGAAGGCGTCCCCCCCCAAAAACGCAGCGCCGTTGGATGGTAACGAAAATCGTGGATATCGAACTCGAAGGGATTTTCATGGCTAAACCAGCCCACATCCTTAGGCTGACAACTCTGCAATATGTTGGGGTTCACCCACAGATAGGCTGCGCCAGGACCCGCACAGAGCCATTTAACACTCGAGCCGATGAGAAAATCAGGCTGCAACTGAACCAAATTTAGCGGAATAATCCCCGCCGATTGCGCCACATCCACCAAACTTAAACAATCTCGCTCCCGTGCCAGTGTGCAAATCTGTGCCAGTGGCGCCTGTTGCCCAGTGTTCGAATAGGCATGGCTAACAAACACCAGATCCACATCGGCACTTATATGGCTATCCCACACATTAGGGTCGGTAATATCTAAACCCTTAGGGATAAAGCGCAGCTCACAACTGCTTGGCAACGCTTTTTTAAGGGCAAATCCCATGCTCGGAAAATCTTGCTCGCTCATCAGCACAACCGCGTGTTCGCGGTTTAATCGGTCGAGGGACATCACGATTTTAGTGAGTGCACTAGAAAGATTCACCTGAGGACAAAAATCCTGTTGCTGGCCATTAAACAGCTTAGATAGGGCAAAGGTAAAATCATCAATCACAGCCAACCATTGGCCCCAAGGTTCACGCCCTGAGTCCTGCCAAGGAGCAAAAAAAGCCTCCTTAAAGACTTGTTCTGTCGATTTAAGCGGCCGACCAACGGAGTGATTTAACAGATATCCAGGGCCTGCAAGGCAAAAATCCTTTTTAAAATCGCTAAACATGGTATTACCTTAAACTCTCTTTGAGTTTTTTAAGATCATCGTATCGAGTGCGGATATCCGCACGCTGGGCGGCGGCGCGTCTATCACGCAACTTTTCTAGGGAGGCTAGCAATACATGTAACGGCGGGCCGCTCGCCGTCACTTTAGCTAAATGCTGCTGCTCCATGCTTGTCGAAGGCTCGGCAATATATTTAGTCACTAACTCATTATGGTGCTGAATAGCCGTCTCGCCATGTAATTCACAGACTTCGATAAAGAGTTGTAGATTCGCTTGATACCATTCTTGGCCCGAGTGACCCATTGACTGTAAAAAATCATCCATCAAGTTAGGCCGACGCATACATTCCCGCAGGATCTGCTGATCCTCCGGCATCATGTATAAAAACTTATCCACTAGCATCTGCGAGTAAGCCGATTCGTTGGCAAAACATAAACCTAGGGTGAGATCGATAACATTGATACCCGCAAAGTCGCCGGCATTGGCACCACGGTAAACCACTGAGCCAACCCGATAGGGTTTATAGTATGGACGCACACAATAAAAGAAGCGGTCAGTATCTAACTGCTTGAATAACTGCGTATTTGAATCGATAACATCCTGCAAGGCTTGCTTGGCAACCCGCAATAAATCATGGCTTATGGGGTGAGAAATGCCTAAGGGCTGAATTTTTAACAAGGCATCTGCGGCACGTTTATAGGCCAAGATCCCCTTAGTGTTGTAATCCACAAACAGTTTTTCATCGGGCAAATCGGTAAAACGCTTATAAATGCCATTATGGGCGCGATTATGGGTTGTCAGATGCGCAGTAGCAAAGCGCGGCGTGACCCCAATGGAGGCACCAATGTGCATCGCCAGTGCCGAGGCTTCGGCCAGTGGTGAGGTGGTTTCCCGTGAGGGTTCGGTAATTTCATGGCGACGGCAGGCCGCCATATAGAGACCGACATTACCGAGTAAATCGAAGGCACTATCGAAACCTTCATCGGTATTGCCTTCATCGAGCAAGGTTTTTATCAGTTCTCGCCCTTCAGATTCGAGCCGCTGTTTGGCTTCATCACCGATATTGAGCACATTGGCCCGATCCGTTTGCTGGTAATAAAGCTGTTCAAGTTCGGAGTTTAGCTCGACGAAACGAGTGCGGATCCACTCATCGAAGGCTTGGGTATTAAAGGTTGCAGGTTTCACTTGGGCATCCTTGGTTGTTGTTATCATTATTTTAGTAGGTGCACGTTTTAAAGGGCGCGATGTATGCCGACCGTAGGTGTATTGATCGGATCTATTGCTCGAACCAGAGTTAACAAGAATGCTACTTATTGCGCTGTGATTCTAGCGTTAGGTCAAATTTGTGAAAAATCTAATGCCACTTTTTATTTACACCTTGCGCCAGCGCAAATTATCTAACCCCATCCCCAAGCAAAATATCCACAAACGGTTTTCAACCTATCCATAGCAGCAAGCTATACAGGGGTAATTCAAATGATTTTGATGGAATTTATAGTAGTCCTAGGCTGCTTACTGCTAGGTACCCGCTACGGCGGCATGGGGCTTGGACTTATCAGCGGTATCGGCTTATTTTTACTCACCTTTGTGTTTGGTTTAGCGCCGGGACAACCTCCGGTCCAAGTGATGCTAACCATACTCGCCGTGATTGGCTGCGCCGCCGTATTGCAGACCGCAGGTGGCCTAGATGTGATGATGCAATTTGCCGAACGTTTATTGCGCCGTCACCCACAATACATCACCATTCTAGCGCCGCTAACGACTTGGACATTGACCTTCCTCTGTGGCACGGGCCATGTGGTCTATACCATGTTCCCCATTATTTCCGATATCGCACTGAAGAAAAACATTCGCCCAGAACGCCCGATGGCGGTTGCCTCAGTGGCATCCCAAATGGCCATTTGTGCTTCTCCAGTTTCAGTGGCTGTGGTTTCCATGGTGTCCATACTCGCCGCCCAGCAAGGGGTTGGTCATGCCTATAGCATGCTGGAAATTTTAATGGTCTCGGTTCCCGCTTCGCTTGGCGGCGTAATGGCGGCGGCCCTTTGGAGCCTACGTCGCGGCAAAGATTTAGATAAAGATGAGGAGTTTCAAGAGCGCCTTAAGGATCCAACACAAAGAGCATTTATCTACGACAAGAGCGAAACCCTACTTAACCAGCGCTTCCCTAAGGAAGCCTATTGGGCCACGGGAATATTTTTTACCGCCATTGCCGCCGTAGTGCTATTAGGATCCTTTAGCGAGTTACGCCCCGCCTTTGAGGTTAAAGGTAAAAATACGCTCCTATCGATGAACTTAGTGATCCAGATGATGATGCTAATTGCCGGGGCATTTATCCTGATGAGCTGTAAAGTGAAACCTACCGAAATTGCCAATGGCCCAGTATTTAAAGCGGGCATGGTGGCCATTTTTTCCGTCTTTGGTGTGGCGTGGATGAGTGATACTTTCTTCATCAGCCATATGGAAGTACTGAAGGAAAACCTATCACATGTTGTGCAAAATCAACCTTGGACCTATGCGCTAGTGCTGTTTTTAATCTCTAAACTGGTCAATAGCCAAGCGGCGGCGTTAACGGCCATAGCACCTATGGGGCTTGCATTAGGTGTCGATCCAAAACTCTTGATCGCCTTCCTTCCCGCGAGCTATGGCTACTTTGTACTGCCGACTTATCCCAGCGATTTAGCCTGTATTGGCTTCGACCGTTCGGGTACGACTAAGATAGGTAAGTTCATCATTAACCACAGTTTTATCATACCAGGCTTTATTGGCGTCGGTACGGCATCGACCCTAGGTTATCTGTTGGCGACAACCTTGCTCTAACATTGACTTAGCTGATAAAAGGCCGAATATTCGGCCTTTCTCTTTAAACGAATTAAACCCGATACATAGCTAAAAACATCTTAATATTCGCGTCGATAATGGCTTGCTGATGATCGTCATAATTTTTCATATGGAAGAGTTTTGGCCAGAAGGCAAATGCCTTAAACATGCCCCAAAACTGAGTTGAAGCAATAGCAATATCCTCTATTTTTAGTGCCTTATGTGCTACAGCGCCGGCTAGCCAAGCCTCGAGCCCACCCTCTTGCTTAGCGAGTTTTTCCATGGCTTCTGTCGCTTGGATGGGTGAGCGAATAAATTCAGCCATCACCACCCGCGCCACATCGAGAAACTCAGGCTGCTGATACAAGATCCAGCATCGGCGGGCGATTTGCTGTAATTGATCTTCGAGACTGACATCAGGATTAAAGGCTAAGGTTGCAGCCTCTTTAGTGCGGGACCATAACTCTGTCGTTGTGGTATCGAACAGCACTTCCTTGCTCGGAAAATGATTATAAACCGTTCGCTTAGAGACATTCGCACGCAGGGCAATTCTATCCATGCTCGCGCCAACAAAACCATTGACCATAAATTCCTCCCGTGAAGCACTGAGGATTGCCGCACGCTTCTGTTGTGAATTTGTCAATTTGACTGGTTTGTCCGCCATATTCTTTACGCCATAACATTATTTGCCGACATTTTACACTATCCAGTTTACTTTTACATAATCACATGTAAACTACACCGTGTAGTTTACTTTTGACGAACTTAATGCGACTGAAAACCCCCTTAACCTTACTGCTACTCGGGAGCTTTGCCATGGCCATTTATACCGACACTCATATAAACGCCCAGACTAAGGGCAAACGCTTTCGAAACGAAGCTCCAAATACGCGCAGTGGTGAAGGTAATTTACCGACTATTTTATGGCGTTACCTCACTGAGCGCATTCCGGATAAAAGCCCAAGCACCGCCTTACCCATTCGTAAAATGTGCCTTAATCCTACGGCCGATGACACGCCTATGTTATATAAAATCAGCCACTCGACCCTGTTATTACAACTTAATGGCCAGTATTGGTTAACCGATCCGGTATTTTCAAAACGCGCGTCACCGAGCCAAGCGTTTGGTCCAAAGCGATTCCATCAATTGCCCATTGAACTCGATGAAATCCCCGCACTGGCGGGTATTATTCTGTCCCACGATCATTACGATCACTTAGATAAATCCAGTATTTTGGCCCTAGCCGAACGCACTCAAGTATTTATCGTCCCACTAGGTGTTGATAACCATTTGATAGAATGGGGCGTTCCTGCAAATAAGATAGTTGCACTCGATTGGTGGCAGGAAACGCAACAGAGTGGTATACGCTTTATCGCCACCCCAGCACAGCACTTCTCTGGCCGAGGGCTTAGGGATAAAAACCACACTCTGTGGGCATCTTGGGTCATTCAATCGCCGGAGGTAAAAGTGTTTTTTAGCGGGGACTCAGGTTATTTTGATGGCTTTAAAAAGATTGGCGATAGGTTCGGCCCCTTCGATCTAACCTTAATCGAAACTGGCGCCTATGATGAAATGTGGGCGGATATCCACATGCAGCCAGAGCAGTCACTGCGGGCGCATTTAGATCTGCAGGGACGCCACCTTATCCCAATACATAACAGTAGTTTCGACCTTGCACTCCACCCTTGGTACGAACCGCTAGAGCGACTTGCCGCGGCGACAAAAGCCTATGGGGTGCCACTGTTGACGCCCGAGTTTGGTCAAGGTATCCAGTTAAATGAATTGGCCCACAGCCCGGCGCTGAACCACGGGTGGTGGAAAAGCTATTTACCTAAGAATAGGCCCGAATTTGAGATCCTTGTGCCGCATATGGCCACGGATAAATAATCCCTTATCAATAAATATGGCCCAGCAATGGGCCATGCCTACATGCTTAAACAATCACCCCTAACTACGATATCGAAGAATAACCGGGTCCATAATTCTAACCTGTACTGTAAAACACAACGAAAGTAGTAACCTGCCTCTATTTCTGCGCTATGCCTAGACGCTGCTATTCTTCAGGACATAAAATACCCAGCCCCGAGTCAGAGAGATAATCTAGTGTTAGCTTGGCTTAAACAACGTCTCCAACGCAATACCCCCTTCCTAGGTCGAACAAAACCACAGATCGACTTGCATACCGCTTTCCCTCGGGCGCTGATGCCGAGTCTCAGTTTGCCGGACAGGCAAGTTTACCCATCCATAACCCCTATGGCCAAAGCTGATATTTTTGGCTATCAAATGCATTGTTTACTCACCTACCAAGGCAAGGAAGCGCTAGACACGCTATTGCGGGAGGCTGGCTTTATGGCCTTGCCCGCAGTAACGGATCATTTTAGTGGGCTTATCGAGCACTCAACCAACGAGACCCGCATATTCCTGAGTCAATATGCTGATTTTGCAGGTATTTGTATCAATTTAGTGACCAATAACAACGCCTTGCTGGCCGCGTTAGTCAACTTCAAATCCGCGCCACCCACTCCATGGGAAAGCTTTGCCGATGTCGATCCCGACACTTTAGGTAGCCTGCAAGGTAATATCGATTTTTGGTGCAACTATTTCTGGCGGCCCTATTGGTTGTCACTATCGGATACTGAGCGCCTGCAGTATCCCGAAAATTGGCGAGAGTTTAGTGATTACCACTAGCAGCAACCGATTAAATTTAAAGGAATAAATATGCGATTAACCCACATTGGCATAACCATGTTGCTGATAATCCTTGGTGGCTGCCTTATCCCTGAAACACCGCTTATTCCCGTCAAAGGGGCCAGCAGCAAAGACTGGAATAGCCAAACCTTTTGGTATGAACCCTGGGGCGCATCGGGCGTGCATAAAGGCATAGATATTTTTGCCCCCAAAAATACCCCTGTGATAGCGCCCACGCCGATGCTGATAATTTATAGAGGCGACTTCTTCCAGGGCGGTAAAGTCGTGGTTGGCCTTGGCCCTAAATGGCAGATCCACTATTTTGCCCATTTGGCGGCAATTGCCGCCGATACCGGGTTGATAGCAATGAAAGGAGATACCCTTGGCGCCGTAGGTGATACGGGGAACGCCCAGGGTAAACCGGCACATTTACACTATTCGATTTTAAGTTTATTGCCTAAACCTTGGCTAATAGATACTTCGACTCAGGGCTATAAAAAAGCCGTTTATCAAAATCCTATCGAGTATCTTAAAGAACAATAAATTTATATTACAAAGTGTTACGTACAGATTTTATCAATGAGTTAATCCGGATACGTCAGGTAGCGGTACAGTTTCCAGTGGCACAATTTCGGTTTGAGCAACGGCTAAGGCTTCTCTGTCTGCCTTAGCTATGTATTTGGGTTTATTATTGGTTCGCAGTTTAGCATTGGCTTTT
Source organism: Shewanella sp. KJ2020 (assembly GCF_024197625.1). Classification (NCBI taxonomy): domain Bacteria; kingdom Pseudomonadati; phylum Pseudomonadota; class Gammaproteobacteria; order Alteromonadales; family Shewanellaceae; genus Shewanella; species Shewanella sp. KJ2020. The sequence goes on from NZ_JAKUKD010000018.1 coordinate 57,898, forward strand.
TTCGCCTTGCTTTTTAGGGTTTGATTAATCTTCTTTTTACGGTTCATAGGAGCACCAAATAGCCGCCAGCCAACTCAAACGTATATTCGTATCCCGCTCTGGATCAGCTTATTGGCTGTAACTGACTGTGATTTGGCCGACATAATAGCTTATCTAGGTTTTGGGGTTAATCTTCAATTTAAATACACCTCTCACTGTAAGACAAATCACAACTTCCAGATATTGACGCCTTACCAAGCAATTTCATCGATATAACGGCTAGACAATCGATATCTACTCCCATAGAATTCACATTTAATAAAAATCGTTATCATTTGCAATGCTATTTAACGGAATGTGCTGATGCCAAGGAATTCGGTGTAACACACTTACTCGACCTATGCAGGAAGTTATATGACGTTTAAAACCTCGTTTGTTGCCCTAGCCGTGCTCGCGGCACTGACCCAATCTGCTGTGGCACAGGATGCCCCTGACAGTAACAATAAAAATAAAGAAATCGAAAAAATCACTGTCACCGCGAGCCGTATGGATAAGTCTCCAAGCTCGATCCCGAATACTGTCACTATTATCGACCGCATCCAATTAGAAGAACAGTTTCGCACCACTAAGGATTTATCCACCATTATCGGTAACTTAGCGCCCAGTTTTTCGCCAAGCCGCCAGAAGATGAGCAACACGGGCGAAACCCTACGCGGCCGTCCACCACTCATTATGATCGATGGTGTCCCCCAATCTAACCCTCTACGTAGCGGTGGCCGAGAAGGACAAACCATAGATCCAGCTATGATAGAACGGATTGAAATCATTCATGGCGCCAATGCGATGCACGGTTTAGGCGCCCAGGGCGGGATCATTAACTACATCACTAAAAAGCCATCCGGTGATAACGAGCACCAAGCAAGTTTCGATGTCACAGTGCCGGATTCGCTTGAAGCTAATGGCGTGAGTTTTGGTGCCAGTTATGCGTTTTCCGGTGAGTCTGAGTTGATCGACATGCTAGGCTCCGTCAGCTATCGCAATAATGGGGTTTACTATGATGCTAACCACGATGTTGTTGGCGTCGATACGACTCAAGGCGAGTCAATGGATAGCCAAAGCGCTGACTTCTTTATCAAACTTGGTCACAACTTTGCTGAGTCACGGCTAGAGCTAATGGTTAACCATTACAATATGGAAAACAACGGCGACTGGATGCCCGTAAAAGGCGATATCGCCAATGGCATACCGACGGGCGCAGTGGAAGAAAAACAGCCTTGGGAGGCCGCTAATAACCAAGTCACTACCTCCAGTCTGACCTACAGCCACGAAAATATTGCCGGCCAACAGCTGAACGTACAACTGTTTAATCAGGATTTCCAAGCCGTATATGGCGGTGGCTGCAATAAAACCTTCTTCGATCCTGCGTTTGCCAATGACGACCAACTCGTACAATGTGAAGGCCCTAAGGGTGAGAACTGGTACTACGAGCAATCCCGCAACTCTTCGGTCAAATGGGGCTTAAAGACCTCGCTGATTGCCAAAAATATTGCCGATACTGGCATAGATGCCGCCTATGGTCTCGACTTATTCCGGGATACTACTGAGCAAGATCTAGTGCAAACTGGCCTTTCATGGGTGCCCGAAAGTACCTATGACAACTTCGCGCCATACTTACAATTAGATTATGATTTAATTACCGATTTAACCCTATCAACCGGAGTGCGTTACGAACACGCTACCCTGAATGTTGATGACTATAAAACCCTTTACGGTGCAGGCAATAAGCAGATAGAAGGAGGAGAAGTCAGCTTTGACGAAACCCTATTTAATATCGGCGTCTCCTACAAAATCACCCCAGATATCCGCCTTTACACTAGCTTTAACCAAGGTTTTGGCATGCCGGACATTGGCCGTATTCTGCGTGACGGCAATAGCTTCCCCGGTGATAACCCCAGCATAGAAGACTCCCTATCCCTCGCCCCTATTGTGACGGATAACGTTGAATTGGGTGCAGATTATCAAGGTAAATACTTGAGTGCTAAGATTTCCTACTACCGCTCAGCCACAGACTATGGTTCACGCTTAGCCTTAAACAGCGATGGTTTTTACGATGTAAAACGGGAAAAGAGTGTTATCGATGGTATCGAGGCTAATGTGACCGCTTACCTGACGAGTAACGATGATCTGGGCATGAATATCGCCATCCAGCGGGGTGAATACGATTCTAACGATGACAATAAAACAGATACAGATCTCGATGGTGCCAACATTTCACCAAATCGTATCAACCTGTTCTGGACTCATAACTTCGATAATGAAATGTCGACCCGTGTTCAAGCTAACTACTTTATGGACCGCGATTTTGAAGACGCCGCGGGGGAAAAATACGCCGAGTTTGAGGGTTACACGACTGTCGATGCATCCTTCGCTATGCCACTTTACACTGGCACACTAAGCCTAGGTGTACAAAACCTATTTAATAAGGATTATTTCAACTACTACTCACAAACTATGGGTACAAATGATCGCTATTTCAAAGGGATGGGACGTACTGCAACTATAGGTTACAGCATCCCCTTTTAAGTAAGGGACGTTTTTGAAGCCAAAAAAGCGCATTAATTTGCGCTTTTTTCATTCTCGGCAGATAAATCAAAATTATGCCTTGGTCACCACCCAAAGTGCGTGCAATAAACCAGGGAACCAGAAGAGTAAACATAACACTATGTTTATTAATAAATCTTTACCCGCGCCCGCCTTCAAAAATACCGCAACAGGAGGGAGTAGAATCGCAATGATCACTAGGAGTAATTTATTTGTATCCATAATCGAGCATCCTTAAATGGGAAATGATTAGCAAATCAACAGAATATAACTTCGCAGGAAGATCCTACATTTGCAAATACTTTAGGCGATATTGGCATTTCAGGCTGAGCTTTGCCGTAATATGCTGCAGCATGCTCAATTTCAACCAAGGGCCCAAAAGCCATCTATAGTTAAAGAAAAATCGAATGACCCTATATGACATTTGATCCCCAAGCCCTTTTGCTGATTAAGTTTATTTGTCTGCTCACAGGTACCTCGACCATTGCTTGGGGGCTTATCGCACAACCGTTAAAAATAGCCCCCAAAGCCAGCATGCGTTTTTCACTCGGTAACCTCTTTGTCTTACTGGGCATAATACTCAACACCCAACGCACACAAGCAGCGAGTTATTTCTTCTGGTTTGGCTCTGATATTTTGATTTTATTGGGATTTGTCATGTTGCGCTGGGGAACACAACATCTCTTTCGGCTCGAGCACAGTACAAAATTTGATATCGCCGTCCTCACCATCACTGCAGTATTGATGTTACTCGTTCCCCCTGACGTTAGCTCAGAGCGAGTCCTCGCCAGCTTATTCTCCGCCAATGCGGCAATCACCTTTATCCTGTTGACTAAGGATAATTTCATTGCCACTAAGCGTGATACGGGAAACAGAGTCGCAACCGCCATGGCGATACCTTTAATTGCCATGGCGGCGGTTTTTATTATCCGCTTTTTTATCGCAGTCCTATCACCAGAAGAAGCCCCAATATTTATCGCTATGTACACCCAAGAAGCCATTCCCGTACTCTGGTTTTACGTATTCCTCGCCCTTGTGATCAATATAGTGATGATAGGCAACGCGCTGACGCGCCTAGTCAGCAAGATCCGAATTCTGGCCGAGCGCGACCAGCTGACGGGTCTCTGGAATCGACGGGCAATGCAAAAGATGTTGAAAAACACCCATCAGCGCTGGCTTAAGACCAACGAACCTTACAGCATGATCCTATTAGACCTAGACCATTTTAAAGATATTAATGATCAATACGGTCACGATGCAGGGGATCGTGCCCTACTCACAGCGGCCAGATTATTTGAAACTGTATTGAGGGAAAACGATGTCCTCTGCCGCTATGGTGGAGAAGAGTTTTTAGTGCTATTGCCCGCAACCGATGCACCCTCAGCCAGGGTGGTTGCCGACAAGCTACATAAAATTCTCAGGGGAAATCCGCTCAACTGGCAAGGCAAGGAGGTCAAGCTTTACGCCAGTTTAGGTTACGCCACTATCTACCATGGATGCCAGCCAGATCAGTTACTCATTCAAGCCGATCAAGCCATGTACCTCGCTAAATCGACGGGACGTGACCGTATCTGCCAAGCCGATATCATTGAATAAATGATTATCTATCGGGCCAAGCTAAGGTATTGGGCTCTTTCCACACTTCGAGCGCCGCTGCCACAGGCTCGCTGCTAAATAGTGCTCCCTGCAAAGGCATATCGAGGTAGGCATAATCCCGCTGCCCAGCGGCGTCACTATAGCTAAAATGCAAACTGTAGGCGTGCAGATAACAACGGTCGGCACTTTCACCGCCATAGAGGTCATCGCCCAAAATGGGCACAGCTAAACTTGCTAGGGCGACCCTTAACTGGTGGGTTTTACCCGAATGGGGTTTAAGCAAATAGAGACGTAATCCTTCACCCACACTTTGGGAAAAGAACTGCGTAATAGCGGGATTCTCTTTAGTGCGCAGCAACTTAAACATACTACGCCGCGACTTTGCCATATCGCCAATCACCCAGCCCTGTTTCTTCTTAGGCTTACCTTTTGCTAAAGCTAGGTAGAACTTTTGCACTTTATGGGCGGTAAATAACTCAGTAAATTGCTGGGCTGCGGCGGTGTTCTTAGCCAAAATCAACAGGCCCGAGGTTGGCGTATCGAGTCTATGTACGGCAAAAAGCTTAATCCCCAGATCTTGCTCGGCCTGCGCCACCACACCCGCTGTGCCATCCTGACTGTGAAAATGCACTTGGGCTGATTTAGAAATAACCAGAAAATCAGCCTCATCGGCTATGATTCGATACATGGAATTCTCAACACTGTAATGCGGATCATCGACTTAAAACTTAATAGTGACCACTAAGCCGGGATGATTATCCGTAAGATTAATTTTGGCATTGTGCCGCGAGAGAATCGCTTTGACCATAGATAATCCCAATCCCGTACCTTGAAGATGGCGACTAGGATCGAGCCGCACTAAGCGTTCGAACACTCTTTCCTTACTCTCATCGGGAATACCTGGTCCATTATCACAAATCTGGACTTGTGGGCCAGACTGAATGATATCGATCCGTGCACCCTGCCCAGAATACTTCATCGCATTATCCACAAGATTATATAAGGCTTGGAATAGTAAGTATTTATCGCCATGAACAGTGTGATCACTGAGCAGGGACAGGCTCAGGGTTTGTCCATTGGACTCAGCGACGGCATCGGCCATTTCCAATAGATCGGTGCAGAGTTGGGCCAAACTCAACTCCTGTAGATCTAAGGTTTGCTGCCCCTCCTCGATTCGAGTCAGGGATAACATGGCATCGAAGGTAGCCAAACAGTGGTCTAGCTCCTCGGTCAAGATCGCACACTCTTCACTGACCTCATCTGTTGATTTCGAGGCTAGCTGCTCGATGCCAATACGGATATGGGATAGTGGAGTTCGTAAATCATGGGCGATATTATCGGTCGCACCGCGCACCGCCATCAGGTTATTTTCGAGGATATCCAGCACGTTATTAAATTGCAGTGCCAGCATATCGAATTCATCCTGACGCCAACTTAAGGGTAAACGCGTATCATAGTGACCACGCTCAATTTGCTCGCTCAAGCGGTTGTACTGCACTAACCTGCGCAGAATCGCCTTAGAAAACAAATAGCCCAGTGCCAACGTCAAGATAATAGTCAACATCACTGCGGTTGCCGCGGCGCTGATAAACTTATCGATTAATGTGGCTAAGTTATCGGTGCGAGTGGCAATCAGCACTGGGCCGTAGCGCGTCATCACTAGGCCCCCCGTCAGAATATGCAGCTTATCTGGCCCACCCGTTAAAATGGGGAAATCCCGGGTCTGTGGCAACATAGGCATGTCTTCGGGCATAAAACTCAGGGCGCCGACCATATCATAACTATTGCGCCAAGCAATCAGGGCGGTTTGGGGATCGGCGGCGCGGATCTGGGCGGCAAAACTACGGCGATCAACCGTGCGGGCTAAGTGTTGGTAGCGCAGGGTTTCTGACTCAAGATATTGAGTAACTTGATATTGTTGTTCGATAATCAATTGGCGATAGAGAACAAATAGCAAAGCGCCTATGATCACTGTCACTAAGGTAGAAAATACTATCGTGATGCGCCAGGCGCTACTCTGGTAAGGCTTAATGCCTTTGTCGTAAGCGATAACCCGCCCCCCTCACGGTTTCAATCAATTCACCGTGGCCTAGCTCTTCAAATTTTCGGCGTAATTTGGCGATATGCACATCGATGACATTGGTGCGAGGATCGAAGTGATAATCCCATACCGCCTCGAACAACAAGGTGCGACTAATCACTTGATTCGCGTGTTCCATCAGATACTTAAGCAACTGAAACTCCTTTGGCTGCAACATAAGATCCTGCCCGTCTAAGGTGACGTTGCGTGTCAGCAACTCCATCTTCAAGCCACCAACGACTAAATCCGTCGTGATTGGGGCGGATTGGCCACGTTGCATTAATTTCTCGGCGCGCACCAATAACTCGGAGAAGGCAAATGGCTTAGTCATATAGTCATCCCCCCCGGCACGCAATCCCTTCACCCGCTCATCCACATGGGCCAATGCCGATAAAATCAGCACCGGAGTCTGATCCCCCGTCGCCCTCAAGGCGGCAAGCAGTTTTAACCCGTCGAGTTGTGGCAACATACGGTCGAGGATCAGTAAATCGTATTGACTGCTTGTGGCCTGCAACAGCCCTTGATGGCCATCGCTGGCGGTTTCAATATTATGTCCCTGCTCGATAAACCCTTTGACTATGTAGTCAATCGTTGTCGCATCATCTTCAACTAAAAGTATTTTCATTTATACGCTGCGCTCCTCAATCTTCACTTAGTTCTTGGTTCTACAAGCTTCAATCCCACTTGAGTAAAGGTAGCTGCCGTAAATTTTCCACATCGAAGGCCAATTTATACTTGCCGGTATCATCCAACAACTTAAGTTCTAAGTAACTGATACCTAAGTCGTGATCTAATTTTGCATCGGTCAAAAAACCATTGTGATCCTTAGTCGCCATCGCAATAAGGCCTGAAAATGTTTGATGCTGAGCCGAAATAAATCGTGTGGCCTCGACTTCACTCAGCTCATCCGCTGTCACTTTAGCCGCCTTTTGCTTCAATAACTTACCATCACTGGCACGGTATTCGAATCGAGTGATAGCGTTAGCTAGCGGATTAATGAGCTCAAGCTTGTAGACTAACTCGCCCTCTTGCATTTCCATTTCAAACTCAGTGATCACCCCTTGAAAATCCTTTTCAACCTGCTGCATAACACTCAGCGGTGGCCGATAATCCCCACTGGCTAACATCGAATACAGGCTCTGGGCAGCGGATGCTACCCCAGAAACCAAAATGAGTCCTAGCAACCATAGTCTCATGGCTCCTCCATATAAATCAGCTATGTTTGTATCTTATGAGACAATCAGTTAGATGTCGATGTAACCTATTGTCCCTGTGCGCGATTCCAAACCAAACACTCAATCATTTTGTGTCCAATGCGTTAAGTCTACCTAATACCAACTGAAACACCGATGGAAATGAGATTAAGCTTTGATCATCTAGAGATTTTGAAACATGACATTTCCAGTGGAAACCCACAATTTAGCCTTTTAAAATCAAGATGATTAAATTTTGGCGGGTATTTTAGTGCATCAGTGTCGTCAAGAAGTGGGATTGGCAACTAGACCGCACTCAACTAAAGTCAGATAACTTGGTGTCGGGTAACTGCATTTTTGAATCGGAGCGAATATGAAACCAGCCACACGATGGATAAGTTTAAGCTTGTTACTCGTCGCAGCATTAAGCGCCTACGCCTATGGCAGCGCTACAAGCGCCGTGGCATTCATCATCTTAGGCATGCTGTTAGAAGGAACATTTTGGATTGGATTACTTGGTAAAAAACGTCATTAGATTGCGATATGACATTATTCCAAAATATGAATTTGCTCGGATTTCAGTGCCACAGTAGTCTGCATTCCCTTTTTCAGAGCAAGCTTTTGGGCGAGGTGCAGCGAGACTTCAGTGTTAAGTTGTAACTGAGTGCCAGTGACATAACAGATGAGTCGTACCGATTCTCCCATCACGAGAAGAGAATCAATGGTGATATCTAACTTATTAAAACTACGGCATAAACGGCCATTAGAAATCGAATTAAATCGTATGCCTTGATTGGGGATCACCCAACGAACCCGTGATCCTACGGGGCGATCTTTGCCATAGTCACAGGCGATCAATTGCTCGCCACACTTAAGCCAAGTGAGGTCTTTTGTGCTGTCTTGAAACACCACTTCACCATCGAAAATATTCCTCAGCCCCATCTGCCGCGCCACGGCTTCGTTACGTGGGCGCGATAACACCTCAAAGGGTGCACCCTGCTGTAGCATCTGTCCTTGACTGATCAACATCATAGTATCCGCCAGCAATAGGGCCTCATTTAAATCGTGGGTGACCATAATCACTGGGCAAAGTAACTGCTCTTTAAGGCGAGCCAATTCGAGGTATAAACGCTCACGGGTTTCCCTATCTACCGCAGAAAATGGCTCATCCAGCAATAAAACGGAAGGCTCTCGGGCCAACGCCCTCGCCAGCGCAACCCGTTGGCGCTGGCCACCGGATAAATGTGCCGGCAATCTATCGGGTAATCCATGCAAATTCACTCGCTCTAACCAATCCTTAGCCCGCGTAATCCGTTCAGACTTAGGAATATGATCGAGCCCAGCGACCACATTTTCTAGGGCAGTCAGATTGGGAAATAACCCAAAATGCTGCGGCATATAACCTATATGGCGTTGCTGCGGGCTCAAGGCGATACGCGCTTTGTCATCAAACCAAGGTCGTTCGCCAAAATGGATTTGGCCCGCATCTGGATGGTTTAGCCCGGCGATCATCCTCAGCAGCGTGGTTTTTCCGCCACCTGAAGGCCCCACGACGGCAAGTACCTCTCCCGCCTTACAGCAAAAATCGGCATTGAGCTTTATGTGATTATCGTTTTGGATCTGGCAATGCAGATCAGCGATGATTTGTGCCACGCTGACCTCCTAAACGTCGGGATAAACTGGTCGTCAATGCCAAGGCTGTAACGGCAAACAGTAATAATACTAATGACATAGTCCCTGCGGCATTAAAATCAAATGACTGCACACTGTCATAAATTGCAATCGAAATCGTCTTAGTCTCACCCGCGATATTGCCGCCCATCATCAGCACTACGCCAAACTCCCCAAGCACATGGGAGAAGCACAAGACTAGCGCGGTCAACACGCCCGGCCACACCATAGGTAATTCAATTTTAAGCAGAATTTTAATTCGACTCATGCCACAACATGCGGCAGCGTCACGGACATCGTGGGGGACAGCTTCAAAGGCGCGCTGAATCGGCTGCACCGCAAAGGGGATATTGACTAAAACGGAGGCGATAACCAGCCCAGAAAAGTGAAACACAAGTTGTTGACCAATAACTTGCTCAATCCATTGGCCAAGCCAACTCTGGCTACCCAGCCCCACCAGCAGGTAATAGCCAATCACGGTCGGCGGCAACACTAAGGGCACCATAATCAGCGCCTCTACCCAAGATTTACCAGCAAACTGGCGATAAGCCAAGGCTCGCCCTGCGAGGATCGCAAGGGGGATCAGCACCAACACTGTGATGCTACTGAGCTTGACCGATAACCAGAGTGCCTGCCAATCCATCATGGTTGCTCTGGCAGTGAAAAACCATAATTGGCCAAAATATGGCGAGCATTATCTGTTTGTAAATAGTCATAGAAACGCTCGGCGGTATCACCCGCACTGGCCATTAACACCATACGCTGAAACAATGGGCTGTGCATTTTGGCTGGCACTATCGCGTATCGGCTATGGCTCGCAAACTGAGGAGACATAGCTAAAGACAGCGCAATAATCCCGCCCTGGGTTGAACCACTGATCGCAAACTGCCCCGCTTGGGACACGTTTTCCCCGAGGATCAATTTAGGTTGAATCGCATCCCACAACTGCACAGACTGCAACGCTTCCTTCGCTCTCTCACCATAGGGAGCATGGTCAGGATTGGCGATGGCAAAACGGCTGATTTCCCCAGCCATAAGTGCTTGCGCTAATCCCTTTAACTCAGGGTCAAGCGACAGACTGCCAGACTTGGGTGCGACAATGGCGAGTTGCCCTTGGGCATAAAGCACGCCGGCATCGCGGGCAACGCCTGCGCTATGCAATTGCTGAATATATTTTTCATCCGCGGATAAAAACAATTCATAGGGCGCACCATTTTGGATTTGTGTGGCAAAGTTGCCCGATGAACCATAGGATATTTTTACTTTTAGCCCAGTTTCATGGGTAAATTTTTGGCTAATGTCATCTAAGGCAAAGCGCAAATCCGAGGCGGCGGCAATGGCAGGAACAGCGGACTTCTCCGCCGCACGACTGGACAATGGCACGACAGCTAAGCAAAACAGTACTGCAAAACCAAAGGTATGGAAAAAACGGGTCAAACTCGACATTGGGTCACCTTAGTGCAATATTCGCGCGGTTAGTGAACTGGCTAGTTGCTACTACGAGTATCGTTATCGCACGACTAAATGGCCATTTTGAATCGTAAGTCACCTCATGGTGACAAGCATGGTATCGGTAAGCAGGCCCTCTGCGCCATGGATGGCGCGGTGGAGCCCTCATGGAAGAGTTAATGGAGTGCCTGCGTGCGATACCCTGCGATGTAGCATAATTAAGAACAGTTATTTAGCCTTTGTGTTGCCACAGCTTAGCCGCTTGTTCATCGGCATCCTTTGCTTCAACCCAATTTTTGCCTTGCTCACCCGCTTCTAGTTTCCAGAATGGCGCCTTGGTTTTTAAAAAGTCGATTAAAAACTCACAGGCGGCAAAGGCGGCTTTGCGATGGGCGCTCGTCACCCCAATAAACACAATTTGCTCACCCAGAGCCATAGTGCCAACACGGTGGATCACTGTGACTTTGTTAAGCGGCCAGCGGCTACGCGCCTCGGTAACGATTTGCTCTAGCACGGCTTCTGTCATGCCGGGATAGTGCTCTAGGGTGAGATCTGTGACCGTGGCACCATCGTTAAAATCCCGTACTTTGCCAATAAAGGTCACGATCGCACCATCGCTATCGTCTTGGGCTAGCTGGCGATATTCGTCAGAAACACTAAAATCGACCTCTTGCACTCGAACTGCGGGTAATAGACGCATATCAACCCCCTGTAACGGGTGGAAAGAAGGCCACTTCATCACCGTCTTTAACGGGCGCATCCCATTGGCTAATGGTTTGGTTGACCGCGACCAGCAATTTGTCTGAGGTTAATACCTTGGCCCACTTTTCATCGGTTGCCGCTAGCGCAGCGCGTAATGTCTCGGCGGTTTGCATCTGCTCATTAGCCTCAATGCTTAACTTAGCCGTGCCCAACAACTCTCGAACTTGGGCAAAAAACAACACGTTAATCATAATCTTCCCTCGTTTTTGACCCGCTAAACCTTAAAATGTCCAGACTTACCGCCGCGCTTTTCCAGCAGACGAACCTGGGAAATCACCATATCTTTTTGCACGGCTTTGCACATATCGTAAATGGTGAGCGCCGCGACAGAGGCTGCAGTAAGAGCCTCCATTTCAACTCCGGTTTTGCCGGATAATTTGCACAGACTGGTGATACGTACGCGGTTATGTTCGGGCTGCGCCTCTAAATCGACCTCGACCTTAGTCAGCATCAGTGGATGGCATAAAGGGATCAAATCTGAGGTTTTTTTCGCCGCTTGAATACCCGCGATCCGCGCGGTGGCAAACACATCACCCTTGTGGTGGCTACCGCTCATGATCATCTCAAGTGTCGTACTCGCCATCTCGATAAAAGCTTCGGCGCGGGCTTCACGCTCGGTGATGGCCTTTTCGGTCACATCGACCATATGGGCATTGCCATCGGCATTGATATGGGTAAATACATTGCTCATTAAAGCGTTCCTTTAAAATGAAGCCTAATCAAGGCACGGGGAAAGGGGCAGATAACAGTGCTCAAGCCAACATTATTGCTAAGGCGGGCAAATCCGCCCTAGCCACCAATAGAGGCAAGATGCTGAGTGACACCTGTGATGCCTTGGTGCAGATAATGGGTTTCTTTCTTCTGGGCTAACTGACCGTGTAAGCGCTCAATTAATTTCGCTTGTTGATCAGGATGTTGCAGTAGATCACGTAAATCGACACCGGATTCGGTAAAGAGGCATAAATGCAATTTGCCCTTTGCCGATACGCGCAAACGGTTACAGGTAGCACAGAAATTATTGGCATAGGGCATGATCAAACCAATGCGGCCCTTATAATCACTGTGGCTAAAGTTTTGTGCTGGACCATCGGAGGCGCTTGGGGCATCGAATTGCCAGCCGTCCGCCAATAATTGCGCCTTGATATCGGCCCCCGCTAGATGGTGGGCCTGAAAATACTCGCGGCCTAAACCTGTCTCCATCAATTCGATAAAACGCAGGTCGATTGGCGTGTGTTTAATCCAGTGTAAAAAGCGGGGTAAATCTTTATCGTTTAAACCTTTAAGCAGTACGGCGTTGATTTTTACTCGCTCAAAACCCGCCGATAATGCGGCATCAATACCCCGCATCACTTCGTCAAACTTGTTCTCACCGGTGATTTGATAAAACATCTTAGGATCTAAGCTATCCACCGAGACATTGATACGGCGTAGTCCGGCATCGAACCACTCTTTGGCATGTTTTTCGAGTCGATAGCCGTTGGTGGTCGTTGCTATGGTATGAATGCGCGGATTATCAGCGACGACACGTATGATGTCGGTAAAGTCTTTGCGCAGCGTAGGCTCGCCACCGGTAATGCGGATTTTTTGGGTGCCCACTTGGCTAAATGCGGAAACTAAGTTTTCTATCTCATTGAGAGATAAGAATTGTGGCTTACCATTGGGATGGTAACCATCGGGGAGGCAGTAACTGCATTTGAAGTTACAAACGTCAGTGACTGACATCCGTAAATAGTGAAACTTTCGACCAAAGCTGTCTTGTAATTGAGACATGATCACCTTTCCAAGTGTGGGAGGTGAGAGCATTTCTTTACTCACCCCGGTGGCATTATTACCACGGCTACACCGCCATATCAATTGACTTAGGCCGGCAAGCTCGGAGAACCGTCGTCGGTGATTATAGGCCGAAAGTACTCACTAGCTATACCCCTAAACAGGTATTTATTAACCTAGATCACGCTAGCGTGAATAATCTGTGACAGTGCTCACCCAAAGTTTTGTATTCATTTAGACTAAACAGTAGGTTTATCCACTGTGCCCTTGGCCTATTTTCAGGTAAGGTGGTACAAGCAATAAAACGCCCGTTTACAAACTACAACACCCGATAAAAATTGGGGAAACGCGAAGGAAGAGGTGAACTGATGGAACGCGAATCAATGGAATTCGATGTTGTTATCGTCGGTGCAGGGCCTGCTGGCTTGGCTACTGCGTGTCGATTAATGCAAATATCACAGGATTCAGGTAAAGAAATCACTGTCTGTGTGGTCGAAAAAGGCTCCGAAGTGGGCGCGCATATTCTATCGGGCGCAGTCTTCGAACCTAAGGTACTAGATGAACTGTTCAGCGACTGGCGTGAAAAAGATGCCCCAGTGAAAACCGCTGTCACCCAGGATGAAATCTACCTGCTCAGCTCCGCCACAGAAGGCCGAGCCATGCCGAATGCCCTTGTGCCAAAAACCATGCACAACGAAGGCAATTACATTATCAGCGTGGGCAATTTGTCCCGTTGGCTTGCCAGTCGCGCCGAAGAACTGGGTGTCGAAATTTTCCCCGGCTTTGCCGCGAGTGAACTGTTATTTAATGACGATAATAGCGTTAAAGGCATTTTAATTGGCGATATGGGCGTCGGCGCCGATGGTGAGCCTAAAGACAGTTACATGCCAGGCATGGAGCTGCACGCTAAATATACCGTATTCTCCGAAGGTTGCCGTGGCCACTTAGGCAAACAACTTATCCAAAAATATCATCTAGATAACGGTAAAACGCCGCAGCATTACGGTCTTGGCTTCAAAGAAATTTGGAAAGTCCCCGCCGAGCAGCACGAGCAAGGCAAAGTCGTGCACACTGGTGGATGGCCATTAACCGATGGAGCCTCCGGCGGTGGTTTCCTCTACCATATGGAAGACAACCAAATTGCGGTCGGGCTGATTATTGATTTGAATTATAAAAATCCACACTTAAGCCCCTTCGATGAATTCCAGCGCTATAAAACCCACCCTGTGATCGCAAAATACCTGACCGGTGGTGAGCGTTTAAGCTATGGCGCCCGCGCTATTACTAAGGGTGGCTTAAACTCATTACCTAAGATGAGTTTCCCCGGTGGTCTTATCATAGGTTGCAATGCGGGGACCTTAAACTTCGCCAAAATCAAAGGCACCCACACTGCGATGAAGAGCGGTATCGTTGCGGCGGAAACCTTAGCCAAGGCTATGATGGCGGGCGTTGAGGGCGGCAAAGATCTTGACTGTTACCAAACTCACTTTGAAGAAAGCTGGTTACATCAAGAACTGTATAAATCCCGCAACTTTGGCCCCGCAATGCACAAGTTCGGCACTTTCCTCGGTGGCGCCTTCAACTACATAGATCAAAACTGGTTTGGGGGTAAGTTCCCTATCACATTGCGTGATGAACACCCAGATTACGCGCAGATGGCGCCAGTGAGTGCTTACAGCAAGATTGATTATCCTAAACCCGATGGCAAGTTAAGCTTCGACAAACTGTCTTCAGTCTATCTGTCGAGCACTTTCCATGAGGAAGATCAGCCCTGCCATTTGCGCCTCAAAGACAACAGCATTCCACTGGGCATAAACCTGACTCAGTTTAATGAGCCGGCACAGCGCTACTGCCCAGCAGGCGTGTATGAGATAGTCGAAGAGGCGGGTCAACCTAAATTTATGATCAATGCGCAAAACTGCATTCACTGCAAAACCTGCGACATTAAAGATCCGAGCCAAAACATCACTTGGGTTACCCCCGAGGGCGGCGGCGGACCAAACTATCCCAATATGTAATCAACAAGGCGCTCAAATGAGCGCCTTACTTTTGCTTGCTTAAAAGATACGTTTTGGTCACAATTGCGCCATAAAAATCACATGCGTTCAATCAGCAACTCATTTCCATCTATACTCTACATAATTAGATCTACCGCAAGACCAACAGGTTAGGCCAAATAAATATCTTGATACGCTGTTTTATTCGGCAATCGACCTAGACTAAGGTCAACTTTTAACATTCCTGTCCGATAACCACTATTGTACAAGAGTGCGTCGACCGATATTTCCAAACGTCCAACACAGGCATATTGATATTTATGATATTGAATAACCTCACCATCAAGCAGAAGATCCTGCTGACAGTGACATTTGCAGTGCTACTGTCGACTATACTCGTCGGCGTATTGAGCCAACGTAGCGCTAAAAGTGTCGTACAACAACGTATGCTCGGGTCGGAAATGCCCAGCTTAATGATGCAAATACGCAATAAAATTGAGTTGGATATCTCCAGCTTAATGAACGCTGCGGAGCAACTCGCTAACAGCCGTATGCTGCTGCAATGGCTCGAAAATGGTCGCCCGCAGGAGCAAGAACCCCAAGTGGTTGCTCAGCTAAAGGACATCACCCGTCAATATACATTGGCCCAAGCTTCCTACGCCGATAGACAAACTGCGGCTTATTACACCCAAGATGGATTTCTGCGCGTGCTGACTCCCGCACAGGACGGCTGGTTTTTTGGCTATCGCGACAGTGGCCAAGAACGCATGTTAAACGTGTTTACCGAGGCCAACGGTGAGGTAAAACTCTTTATCAATTATCAGCAACCCAATGGGCGTGGCTTAGTCGGTCTAGCCAAATCCCTCGATGATATGGTGCGCTTACTCGGTTCTTTTAAAATTGAAGATACAGGGTTTGTTTACTTGGTCGATGCTAAGGGCGAAGTGAAACTTCACCCAGACCCAAAGCAGATTGGTAACAGCAACCTCAACAATTTGTACTCAGGTGCTAACTCAAGTTCATTGCTAAATCGTAGCGATTTCAATCTAATTGATATTGAAGTCAATGGCGAAAACACCTTCGTGGCCAGTAGCTATATTCCTTCGATGGATTGGTATTTGGTCGCCCAAGTCCCTGAGGCTGAGGTGTTTGCGCTACTCCAAGAAGCCGCCTACCAAATCCTTATTTGGACCCTGATCATTGCCGCAGGCTTTATTATGCTGGCGATTGTGGTCGCAGGTTCAGTCAGCCGCCCTATTGCCCAAGTCGCTACCATGTTCCGTGATATTGGTGAAGGTGAAGGTGATTTACGTCAACGCTTGCCCGTCAATGGCGAAGATGAAATTGCGCAGTTAGCTCAAGGATTTAATAGCTTTATCAGCAAGATCCAAGAGTCGGTGATTGAAGTTGCCCAAACCAGTGAACAACTCGGGTTTTCAGCTAAGGATGTGTCAAATCAGGCGCAGCAAACCTTAGAAGACAGCCACGAGCAGAAAGATCGCACTATGATGGTGGTCACGGCCATCAATGAGATGGGGGCAACGGTGAATGAAATCGCCAGCAATGCCGCCCAAGCCGCCGTTGCCGCTAAAGATGCCGATACCGAATCCAGCAGCGGACAAGTGGTCGTCACCCGTGCACGGGATACCATTAATCAACTGTCTAAGGATGTGGAACAGGTCGGTGAAGTGATCGAATCCCTTGCGACTCACACTAAGTCCATTGGGGGGATTTTAGATGTGATCCGCGCCATTTCCGAGCAAACGAATCTGTTGGCGCTAAATGCTGCGATTGAAGCGGCTCGAGCCGGTGAAGCGGGACGCGGTTTTGCCGTCGTCGCCGATGAGGTGCGCAATCTAGCATCGCGTACTGCGGCATCGACCAACGAAGTGCAAGGGATGATAGACAAACTGCAGTCGGAGGCGAGTCGCGCCGTGGCGGCAATGGCCCAGAGCCGGACCCGCTCCCATGAAGGAGTTGCAGCCGTCGATGAAGCTAGCCAATCCCTAGTCGGTATCAGTGACCGCATAGGGTTAATCAGCGATATGAATATTCAAGTGGCCGCCGCAACGGAAGAGCAATCGACAGTGGTCGAGGATATCAACCGTAACGTGACTGAAATTAACGATA
The DNA here is from genome assembly GCF_024197625.1 of Shewanella sp. KJ2020. Classification (NCBI taxonomy): domain Bacteria; kingdom Pseudomonadati; phylum Pseudomonadota; class Gammaproteobacteria; order Alteromonadales; family Shewanellaceae; genus Shewanella; species Shewanella sp. KJ2020. The sequence continues at coordinate 75,126 of NZ_JAKUKD010000018.1, forward strand.
TCACCCAACGCACCGCTAACACGGCTCAAGCCGCAGCGCAGGCGAGTCTTGCCCTGAATCAGTTAGCCCACCGCTTAGATACCTTAGTGGCTAAGTTTAAGGTGTAACCCTTGATTCCAGCCCTATAAAAACGCCTTAGATGGGAACATCTAAGGCGTTTTCTTTATTTTCGCTAATGCTTAATCCATGGAAATGAATTTAATTGTGAATGGATAGCGATACACTTGCCCTTCACTGGCTTTAATGATCCCAAGCACAGTGCACACAAGATCCAAAATAGCGAGCGCAATTAATAAGATAAACCCAATGCCGATAAACGCTAGCACGATACTGATAATCACATAGATCAGCAAACTCAGCTTAAAGTTCACACAACTGCGACCACATCGGTCGACAAATGCCGACTCTTCGCGTTTCATCAACCAAATGATCAGTGGTCCCAAAATTGAGCCCAGTGGCACTAAGTAACCCATAAAACTCGATGCATAAACGAGTAATCCAAAATCTCTATCGCTCTTTGTCACGGGTTCAATCATAACGTCATCCCTGTTTTATCATTTGAATATAAATACTTATTTACCACTTGGCCCATATAAACGCATTTGCCAATCTTCGACACTTTGGGTTGCTAAACGGCGCTGCAGGCTATTAACCCAGCTCTGTGCTAACCCTTCGCAGGAAGCGAGTCGATCATAGGCGCTGGCATCAAAGTGTGGGGAGAAATAGAGAGACATCGCCTCGGCCACACAGATATCGGTTCGACGCTCAAGCAATTCAATTTTATCCTGTAGTTGAATAACCCCAGGGGTGAGTACCCGATAGAACCAGCCGCATAATTGGCTTTGCTGCATGGCCAAGGCAAAATCCCTGTGGCCAAACTGCAGGTTTAACTTAAAACAGGGTGAACGGGGTTGAGTGACCTGTACTCTTACCTGGCCAATCTGCAAAATATCGCCAATATTCACTTGGGTTTCATTGAGCCCAACTGTGCTGATATTTTCCCCCATACTGGGGGCATCTTCGAGCTGAGTGATTAAATCCCAACGGCGATACTGACCATAGTGTTCACGGGGGAAATGATGCAGCACGCGGTCGAGTCCGCCATGGTGTTTAGGATCGGCCTGGGTATCACCTTCGACATGGTCAAGATGCACTTTCAGTTGTTCTGTTGCTTGCTTACCCTTAATCCCTGTCGAAATCCCTTCAATCTCTTGGATATTTAACCCTGAATACAATCCAGATAACTTGCTTACCAACAACATAGGTAACTCCCTTTTCAATGGCCGACAAGGCATACGCACGATAATGCTTCAACACACCTGTAACTAAGCCCCTACTTTGAATGGCTTACTGTTTTAAGTATTTAAGCCGAACAAATGTTAACGCAATTATGCCACTGCCGCACAGAATTTCAGCACCACTGGCGTTATTGGGGGAGATCACTTTTTGGGGTAAAAAAATGCCCCGTTGGGGAAACGAGGCAAAACATGCGAAACAACAAAATGGGAGTAAAACTGAAAATGTTAAAGGACAAAGCTGTGTCACTGAGGGGAATTTACCAAGCCTAAATGACAGAATGATGACTCAAGCCTTAAATATTAAGCCGAGTCTTTTGTCTCTAAATATTGCTTCAGTGCATCCCCGGGAATTGAGCTGTCGGTCGCCACCGCAAACGCCGCCCAGATAGCACCTTCGGCCATGGCTTGGGTAATCGTCTGCCCCAAACACAAACTATGTATTAACCCTGCCGCATAGGCATCTCCGGCACCTGTGGTATCGACGACCTTAGCGGGAACGGCGGGGACATGCTGCACTTGATCTTGGGTATATACCTTGGCCCCATGAATACCGTCGGTAACCACAAAGTAACGGAGTGAATCCCCAGCAATACTGACACCATAGTCCCAAAATGCAGCCTCACATCGTCCCTGCATATCACTCGCAGATGCCAATAGTACATGGCAAGGCCTTGGCCTATCGTCCTTAGCTAATTGCGCCACGACGAGGCAATGATCTAATGCGGTTTTTGCCCAGCTGACAGTCCCCTCGGCCGAGGTATTAAAATACAGTGCATCCCACTGCTGCCACTTAGGTGGTACTGATAATTCAAATATCGGTCTTTGGGGCCGAATAATAGTGCGCTCACCATCGGGTGTCATCACGAGCAGCATTTCACAGGTATTGCCCGGACGGCGCTGCACCAAACGACAATCGAGCCCCTGCGTACTCGCCTCGGCAATGACCCAGTCCCCCATTTTGTCCCGACCTACCTGACTAACCAGTGCGACCCTATGACCCGCCCACACTAGGCCAAGCCCGGTATTGGCGCCGCCCCCGCCCAGCCTTTGTCCACCATCTTGATAATGAAAGCGACCACCTGTTTTTAATGGTTTATCAAGTAACAAGATCCGATCACAGTTAAGATTGGCAACCAACAAAATATTCGCCATTACGCGGCTCCAGAGGGCGGAAAGAAAAAGCGCCAGTTTCAGAAACAAGAAGTGCTCTCAATCTAGACCAAAATCCCCCTAGGGACAATCCGGGGCAAAGCATATAGGGATGGGAATAGAGGGATAAGGCGATATCGGCTCTGCCAAGAAGAATGAATACGTTAGAGTTCTAAACGCTGAGGTAGAGCCAATAAAAAGGGACTCGCTATTATTGAGGGAGCGGGTGGAGCAGCAGACCCCAGTGGAGGAACCTAACTGCCCCTTAAAATGACAACCCAGTTAACCTATCGGCGTCAATGCTGATAGGGAGGTCAATTTCACGGCTAACTGCCAATCGTCGACCACCATATCAGAGGGTTGCCAACTCTCATCAACCCACTCATAAATGAGTCCAGGATCTTCTTCTGCATTCACTAACAGACGGCGCCCATCCTTTAAAACTAGCGTATAATCAAGCCCCTGTGCATCAACACTCTCTATGTCCCCCAAGACATTATGATGTATGGCTGAAATTGTCCCAGTCGCCTTTACGGCTGGGTTACCCTTAGCTCCGCTGTAAAATCTTAATACCTCGTTAGTCGCGGGTTTATGAAATATAAACTCCTCAGTAACGCCCACTACGAGCGACGGATCAAGTTCATACCAGGCGGGTATCCATAATGCGTTCATTGTCATCCCGTTATATCCTGCATAATAATGTTACGGACGGGATCATTCTGCCTTAACCTAGAGAGAGAAAATACTGTTAAAGGATAAAATAATTTTTACCATACCGAGCCCCGAATTAGGCCCTCTGACATTGCAATAAAAGACCGCACAACAAGGTCATATCTTCAGGCTACAACCTCGGACGCTATCATTGGACTCCGGTGCTCTTTCTGTTAGTTTGGGAAAACGCATCGATAAAACAATGCCAGCGGTTAGTGCAGTGATCCTAGATCTCGCTTGAGCGTATATATCGCAATACTGATCAGCCATTACCATGCTTGCATCGCAGGCCTACAAATATGGAGTTTGCTTGCCCTATGGAAAAGCCGAACATGCAAAACACTCAATCCCTCAAACTCACGGGTGATAATGAGGCGCAAAAACGTCAAGCACTAAAGCAATATTTTAACCAGACCTGGACACTCTACGAATCACTGTTTGATCTTATCCAACAGGATTACGCCTACTATCTAAAAGCCGAACCGCTACGCCATCCACTGATCTTTTATTTTGGTCATACGGCAACGTTTTACATCAATAAACTCATGCTCGGCAAATATCTCGATGTACGAGTTAATGACCACTTTGAGTCAATGTTTGCCATAGGTGTCGATGAGATGTCCTGGGATGATTTAAATGACACCCATTACCAGTGGCCCAGCGTGTCGGATGTTCGCCAATACCGCCAACAGGTAAAAGACGTGGTTAACAGGGTCATAGACACTATGCCACTGCCATTACCAATCACTCAGGATAGTCCTGCCTGGATAATTTTGATGGGGATTGAGCATGAACGTATCCATTTAGAAACCTCCTCAGTCATCATACGCCAACTGCCACTCGAGTACATTGCTCCCAACCCACTCTGGCCCGAATGCCATGACTCAGGCGTAGCCGAACCCAATCAGCTCATTGCCGTGGCAGGGCAAAAAATCACCCTAGGGAAACAGGAATCGGATCAAACCTATGGTTGGGATAATGAATACGGTAATAAAACCTTTAAGGTCGCCGATTTTAAGGCATCAAAGTATTTAGTCACCAATCAAGAATACCTCGCCTTCGTTATGGCGGGTGGATATCAAACGGCGCATTTTTGGAGTGAAGAAGGCCAAGCTTGGCTCGCCTATACACAGGCGACCATGCCTCGCTTTTGGCGCCAGCGGGAGGGCAAATGGTGGCAACGCAATTTGACGACGGAAATGCCCCTGCCCTTAAATTGGCCTGTAGAGGTGAATCAACTCGAAGCTAAGGCATTTTGTAATTGGAAATCCGAGCAAAACCAAAGCAATATCCGTTTACTCACCGAGGCTGAATGGTACATTCTTCGGCAAAATATTCCCGTGGATGCGCCCGATTGGCAGGAGGCCCCTGGCAATATCGCCCTAGCTTATTACGCCTCCTCCTGCCCAACCAATCGATTCGAACATAATGGTTTTTTCGACATTATTGGCAATGTCTGGCAATGGACTGAAACCGCAATCGATGGCTTTAACGGCTTTGCCGTGCATCCGCTGTACGACGATTTCTCGACCCCGACCTTCGACGGTAAACATAATCTCATCAAGGGCGGCTCATGGATCTCGACGGGTAATGAAGCCATAGCTTCATCACGTTATGCGTTTCGTCGACATTTCTATCAACATGCGGGCTTTCGCTATGTGGAGTCCCTACAAAATCCTGCCCAAATGGCCGAGGTCAACGTGTACGAAACCGATGAACTGATTTCCCAATACCTTGAGTTTCACTATGGCGCCGAATATTTCGGTGTCGCTAACTTCTGCGTGAATGGCGTGCAGCAAGCCCTGAGTGAAATTCAACTCACCCATACCGCTAAAGCCCTCGATATTGGCTGCTCCGTTGGACGCGCCAGTTTTGAGCTGGCAAAAGTGTTCGATCATGTGGATGGTATCGACTTCTCGGCACGTTTTATTCAACAGGCCTACGCACTGACCGAACAGGGTGAGAAGCGCTACACCATTCGCACTGAAGGTGACTTGCAGGAGTTTAAGAGTGCTAGCCTAGCTAAACTGGGTTATCAGAATGAGGCTAAAAAAGTTAACTTTATGCAGGGAGATGCCTGCAATTTAAAGCCCATCTATACTGGTTACGATTTAGTTTATGCCTCTAATCTTATTGATAGATTACAGGATCCTAAGCATTTTCTCGGCAGTATTGGCCAGCGGATAAATCAAGGAGGCTATCTGGTCATCGCATCGCCATACACTTGGCTCGAGGACTATACCCCGAAGGAGAAATGGCTTGGAGGTATTAAAATCAAAGGTGAGAATTTTACGACCTTAGATGGCTTGACCGAAACCTTAATCGGCCAATTTGAGCTGGTTGCAGTGAAGGAAATTCCCTTTGTGATCCGCGAGACTAAACGTAAATTCCAGCATTCCATTTCGGAAATGACCATTTGGCGCAAACGTCAATAATGCATTGAAACTTATTTAAAATGCATATAAATTCGATTGAAGCCAATTTGTTGAGGATAAATAATGAGTTTAATTGAACAAGTATCAGTCGCTAAAAAAGCTAATATCTACTTTGAGGGTAAAGTTGCCAGCCGCAGTGTATTTTTTGCCGATGGCAGTAAAAAAACGTTAGGTGTAGTGCTTCCTGGTGAATATGAATTTTCGACTTCTCAGGGCGAAATTATGGAAGTGACTAGCGGCCGTTTTGAGGTATTACTGCCAGAAACGACGACTTGGCAAGAATTTAGCGAAGGCACGCAATTTGAGCTTGCCGCCAATGTCAGCTTCAAAATCCGCAATACAGCCATTGCCGAATATTGCTGCAGTTACCTCTAATCAGCTTGATTGAGTAAAAGTTTCAATATCAATTATGAATCTAATGCCCACTGTGACGGTTTATCTCAGCACTGTGGGTATTTTGTCCTACCGAACCATTTCTCCTTGCCACAATTTCCCCCTCTGCATGCCTTATCCGTCTGGCTTTTTATCAATCTGGCCGTTTTGTTAAACTGACTCAGGACCGCTTAAACCTCCCGACTTAAAGAAGATTAAATTGGGCGTGTTGAAAATCGAAGATAAAACCAACACTAGACGACCGGTCTAATTTGATTTATGCTACGCCCCATGAAAATTGAAACTCAATCCACTCGCCAGCACATTCTCGACATCGGCTATAAGCTGATCGTACGCAAAGGCTTCTCCAGCGTCGGCTTATCCCTACTGCTGCAGGCGGCCGAAGTGCCTAAAGGCTCGTTTTATCACTACTTCAAATCCAAAGAACAATTTGGCGAAGCGCTGATTACTGATTATTTTGAAAAATATCAGTTAGATTTAGACGCATTATTCAATGACTCAACACTGACGGGCTATCAACGCTTGATGCAGTACTGGCAACAATGGCTGCACGTACAAGCCGACGGCTGCGTAGATCAAAAGTGTCTGGTCGTGAAACTCAGCGCCGAAGTGGCCGATTTATCCGAAGCCATGCGCCTTGCCTTATTGAAAGGTTCCGCCGGCATCATAGACAGGCTAACCACTTGTGTTCAAGTGGGCATAACTGATAAATCAATCGCCGAGCAAGATCCGCAATCGACCGCGGAAATGTTGTATCACATGTGGTTAGGCGCCAGCTTAATGAATAAATTAGGCCACAGCCCTGCGGCACTCGAACGCGCGCTCGTGACGACTAAAGCCATTTTAACGCCTAAAACGGCCCCTTAATCTAAACCGACTCAAAACTAATATTGGCTGATATCGATCAGCCAAAGATTTTTAAAGAATACATTTTCACGCCCTCAAATTAGACGACTGGTCTACTAATTTAAGGGCCACTTATTAATGAAATCGTAGGATAAATTGTCCATGCTAAATTTTAACTATTACAACCCGACCCGCATCCGTTTTGGTAAAAACACTATCGCCGCAATTGATGCTTTAGTACCCAGCGATGCTAAAGTCATGATCCTCTTTGGCGGCAGCAGCGCCAGAAAAACCGGCACGTTAGACGAAGTAAAACAATCATTGGGCAATCGTTTCGTTGTCGAGTTCGATGGCATTGAGCCAAACCCAACCTATGAAACCTTAATGAAAGCCGTCGCCCAAGTGCGTGAGCAGAATATCGACTTCCTCCTCGCGGTTGGCGGTGGTTCGGTTATCGATGGCACTAAATTTGTTGCCGCGGCAGCGGTATTTGAAGGTGAACCTTGGGACATCCTCACTAGCTGGGGCGCAAAAGTGACTCAAGCTATGCCCTTTGGCTCAGTATTAACCTTGCCAGCGACGGGTTCAGAGATGAACAACGCCAGCGTAGTGACCCGTAAATCACTGCAAGCTAAGCTGCCATTCCGTAATGACTTGGTTTATCCACAATTCTCCATACTCGATCCGACGAAAACCTTCACCTTGCCAGAACGCCAAGTGGCCAACGGTGTGGTCGATGCTTTTGTGCATATCACAGAGCAATACTTAACTTACCCAGTTAACGCTGCCGTGCAGGACAGATTTGCCGAAGGTCTACTACAAACCTTGATTGAGCTTGGTCCACAGGTACTAATGCAACCCCAAGACTATGACATTCGCGCCAACTTAATGTGGGTCGCCACTATGGCACTTAACGGCACGATTGGCGTCGGTGTTCCCCACGACTGGGCAACCCACATGATAGGCCATGAACTCACTGCACTTTACGATATCGACCATGCGCGTACATTGGCAATCGTACTGCCTGCCCTGCTGCAGTGCACAAAAGAGGCTAAACGCGAAAAGTTACTCCAATACGCCGACCGAGTTTGGCACATCAACACAGGTACTGATGACGAGCGCATCGATGCCGCCATTGCAAAAACCAAGGCTTTCTTCGAAGCCATGGGCATAGCGACACATTTATCTGCCTATGATCTCGATGCCAGCCACGTTGATACTGTCGTGAAACAGCTTGAACTGCACGGCATGGTGGCGCTTGGTGAACACGGCAATATTGACCCAGCCATGAGTCGTGAGATTTTGACCTTAGCCCTCTAACGTCAAATAGTATCCTGATTGAACTAAACCCAAAGCTCACACGTATTGAGGTGAGCAACTTAGGTAAAGGTATGAAAATGAATATATTAATGGTACTTACGTCACACGATAAACTCGGCGACACAGGTTTAAAAACCGGCTTTTGGCTCGAAGAATTCGCCTCACCTTTTTATGAGTTTAAAGATAAAGGTTTTGATATTACCTTAGCCTCGCCACAGGGCGGTCAACCACCGCTCGACCCTAAAAGTGATGAGCCAGACTTTCAGACCGCAGCTACTGCGCGCTTTAGCAAAGATCCCGAGGCGCAAGCACTGCTGGCAAATACCACTCGCTTAAGTGAAATAAACGCAGCGGATTATGATGCGGTTTTCTATCCAGGCGGCCACGGCCCACTGTGGGATCTTGCCGAAGATAAGCATTCTATCGCCTTGATTGAACAGTTCTATCAAGCGAATAAACCCCTAGGGCTAGTCTGTCATGCGCCTGCTGCATTGCTGCATCCTAAAACCAGTGATGGTAAGCCATTGGTCAGCGGTAAGCGTGTTACTGGTTTCAGTAATTCTGAAGAAGAAGCCGTGCAACTCACTCATGTCGTGCCATTTTTGGTTGAAGACATGCTGCAGAAAAATGGTGGCACTTATGTCAAAGGTGATGACTGGACAAGCTTTGTCGTCGCAGATGGCCATTTGATCACAGGCCAAAATCCGGGGTCATCGGAAGCCGTTGCGCAGGCCATAGTTGCGCAACTGAACGCGAGAGGCTAAGCGATAAATACGCAATGCTCAGCTTGAAATAAACAAAGACAGGCGCACAAGTGTGCTAAATGCGTTAAAAAAGATCTGCCGCACCATAATGGTGCGGTAGCCAAAATGTACTCTCACCGTCGAAAGGGAAGCCCATGATCACCTTGCACCATCTCAATAAATCACGCTCTAAACGTATCATCTGGTTGCTAGAAGAACTCGGTCAACCTTATCAAATCAAGAGTTATCAGCGTGATAGCCAGACTTTTCTCGCACCACCCGAACTTAAGCAAATTCATCCGTTGGGCAAATCTCCCGTTATCGAAATGGACGGGCAAGTGATAGCCGAGTCGGGCGCGATCACTGAGTATCTGATTGAAAAATATGCGGCTGACACCTTAGCACCGGCTAGAGACAGCGCTGACTACGTCGATTATCTGCAATGGCTACACTTTGCCGAAAGCTCAGCCATGCTGCCTTTATTACTGCGTATGTTCGTGCAAAAGGATGGCTGTAAAACCAACTTCCTTGAAGGTTATGCGGCGATGGAAGTCAGCAAGATAAGCCACTACTTCAATGATAGGTTAGCCGATAAAACCTACTTGGTTGCAGACAAGCTCACAGGCGCGGATATTATGATGTCCTTCGTGGTCGAACTACTGGCTAACAGTGGCGATCTCGCAAAATTTGAACACATTCAACGCTATGCAACTCAATTGTTCCAACACTCTGCTTGGGTTAAAGCGAGTGAGATCGAGAAACGACTCGACGCAAGCCTGTAATTTACAACTCGAGTTCGGGTACATGATAGTGCCCGAATTTAAGCACATTGGACCCAGTCCGCTTTTGCCTCCCTTTTTCTGCCTGCTTTACACCTTCCATATAACGACGCCGCATAACAAACACCATGATTTTTGATGTAAAAGAGACTAATCTTGATCAACTCCCCCTCACTGATAAAAGGGCTTTTGCATGCGCACATTCACACTCATAGGCCTATTGCTGCTTAGCATGCTGGCACAGGCAACTGTGTATAAATGGGTCGATAAGGATGGGAAAGTTCATTACTCTGATGAACCACATCCCAATGCAGAAGTAGTTGAGTTAAAAGAGAAAACCTTGAACCAAATCGCCTTACCTCCAGCCCAACTCGATTCTAGCGCTAACGATCAAGTGATTGAAAACATGGCTTATCAAGTCAATATCACTTCGCCTGAAGAAGAAGCGACCGTCAGAGATAATAATGGCGATTTTGAAGTGATAGCCACTGTGACACCCGAAATTAAGGGCCGATATCTGATGGCATTAAAACTCGATGGACAAGTGGTTGGCCAACCCCAAGTGGGCGGCATATTTAAACTCACCAACATAGATAGGGGCGAACATACCCTTGTTGTTGACGCTATGACTCAAAGCGGCAAAGTCTTTGCATCTAGTTCACCAAGAAAGATATTTCTTCATCAAGCGGCGATGACTCCACCCCCAAAGAAACAACCAAAATCCAATTAAGACATTTAATAACAATGTGTTAGGTTGTTCAGGATAAATTAGACCGTTTGATGAAGTCGAGTTGCAGCTTGCACCAGATTGGTGCACCATAGTGGTGCAACTTTATTTTCAGGAACGGTCGATGGATAAAGAGACTCTGCTTAATCATTTAGTCACTGCGGTACTTGTCATAGATAAGGATCTCAAACCTTGCTATGCCAATGCGGCGGCAGAGCAATTATTAGGCGTGGGTAGCCATAGACTAATAGAGCAAGCCTTGCCGGAGCATTATCAAATTCTTGGTATCCAGGCTCAATTGCTGAGTGATGCCGTACAAGCCAGCCAAGGATTAACGGTAAACACCGCCACACTTGTCACCCTCGATGGCCAACATCACACTGTGGATCTCACACTGATCCCCCTCGAAAATGAAACGCAATTGAGCCTGCTTGAGCTGCGCCAAGTCGACCAACAGCGACGTATCCACCAGCAACTGAGCCAAGATGCACAACAGCAAGCGGCGCAGTTTTTAGTGCGTAACTTAGCCCACGAGATCAAAAATCCCCTCGGCGGTCTGCGCGGTGCGGCGCAGCTATTATCCCGGGAACTCGACGACCCGGCACAAAAGGAATTTACTAGCCTAATCATAGAGCAAGCCGATCGCCTGCGTAACTTAGTCGACCGCCTGCTCGGCCCCCAAAGGCCGACACAACACAGTCTGCATAACATTCATCAAGTGGTGCAGAAGGTGTACAAACTGGTGGAAATGACGCTGCCCGCCAATATCCAGTTAAAGCGAGACTACGATCCGTCCATTCCCGATATCGAGATGGACCCAGACCAAATGCAGCAGGCCGTGCTCAATATTTTGCAAAACGCAGTCCAAGCACTTGAGCATACGGGCGGCGAGATTTTGATCCGCACTCGCACCCAGCACCAAGTGACAATAGGCTCACAGCGCCACAAGCTAGTGCTAACCCTATCCATTATCGACAATGGTCCTGGTATACCACCAGAGCTGATGGATACGCTGTTTTACCCTATGGTCACCAGCCGGGAGCAAGGTTCAGGGCTAGGTTTGTCAATTGCCCATAATATTGCCCGATTACATTCGGGCAGAATCGATTGTCTCTCCAGCGCAGGGCATACCGAATTTATGATTTCTTTACCGATTTTAAGCGCCAAATAATTGCGACAGCACCAACCCATACCGTATGAGGAAGCAAGATGCGAATGAGTGAACAAGTGTGGATCCTCGACGATGATAGCTCGATACGTTGGGTGCTAGAAAAAGCACTCCAAGGTGCCAAACTCAGCACCGCCAGCTTTGCCGCGGCTGAGTCCCTATGGCAGGCATTAGAGATCTCCCAACCAAGGGTAATAGTGTCGGATATCCGCATGCCGGGAACAGATGGGCTCAGCCTACTCGAAAGGCTGCAAATCCATTACCCACATATCCCCGTGATCATTATGACGGCGCACTCGGACTTAGACAGTGCCGTCAGCGCCTATCAAGCGGGCGCATTTGAGTATCTACCCAAACCCTTCGACATCGATGAGGCCATCTCCCTCGTCGAGCGCGCACTCACCCATGCAACCGAGCAGAGCCCGGCCCCCACGCAGGAAACCCAAGTCAAAACCCCCGAAATCATAGGTGAAGCGCCAGCGATGCAGGAAGTGTTTCGCGCTATAGGTAGGCTTTCACGCTCATCGATCAGCGTGCTGATCAATGGTCAATCGGGTACGGGAAAAGAGTTAGTGGCTGGCGCATTACACAAGCACAGCCCACGTAAAGATAAGCCGTTTATCGCGCTGAACATGGCGGCGATCCCTAAGGATTTGATCGAGTCTGAACTCTTCGGCCATGAAAAAGGTGCCTTCACAGGTGCCGCCAACGTGCGCCAAGGTCGCTTCGAGCAAGCTAACGGTGGCACCCTCTTTTTAGATGAAATCGGCGATATGCCGCTGGATGTGCAAACACGACTGCTACGGGTCCTCGCCGATGGCCAGTTCTACCGAGTCGGTGGCCACAGCGCGGTACAAGTCGATGTGCGCATTATTGCGGCGACCCACCAAGATCTTGAATTGTTAGTACAAAAAGGCGGCTTTAGGGAAGATTTATTCCATCGCCTCAACGTGATCCGCGTGCACTTACCGCCACTATCACAACGCCGTGAGGACATACCCCAGCTCGCTACCCATTTTCTGGCCTCGGCGGCAAAGGAAATCGGCGTCGAAACTAAAATAATGACCAAGGAAACTGCGGCTAAGCTCTCACAGCTTCCCTGGCCGGGTAACGTAAGGCAGCTCGAAAACACCTGTCGTTGGTTAACCGTAATGGCATCGGGGCAAGAAATTTTACCCCAGGATTTACCGCCTGAGCTGCTCAAAGAGCCTGTGAGTGTGGCCCACGCGGCGAAAGGCAGCCAAGATTGGCAATCAGCACTGACTGAGTGGATAGATCAAAAACTCTCGGAGGGAAATAGCGATCTATTGACCGAGGTGCAGCCCGCTTTCGAGCGTATTCTACTAGAAACTGCGCTGCGCCATACCCAAGGCCATAAACAAGAAGCGGCGAAACGTTTAGGTTGGGGGCGAAATACGCTAACGCGAAAATTAAAAGAGTTGTCTATGGATTAAGCGTTACCCGCTAATAATAGCGATATAGGTTTATTTTTAGACAACAAAAAGGGATATATTCATATCCCTTTGTATAGATTTATTCTATTGCGGCTCGCGACGATTAAACGCGCTAAATACCGACAAATTAGAATTGATAATGTACACCGACAGCAAATTGCTTAATATCTGTGTCAATATCGTTTAATCCTAAATAGTTATTATCAGCATCCAATTCACCCGTAGTGACATCATAACTGACTCGAATATTGAGGTGCTCGGTCACGGCAGCATTTACACCTACACCGTAGGTCCAACCAAAACCAGTCAAGTCTTCATCAAAACCATTACCATCGAGCACTATCGCCATAGAGGCGATACCCACTTTACCGTAAACTGAGAAAATATCATTGATTTGTGCGGTAAATTTAGGTGTAAAGCTTAATGCGCCAGCGCTAACATCCACATCCCTATCGCCTAGATCGCCAGTGGCAAACAGGTTAGCTTCTAAACCAAACCAGTCGTTAAAGTTATAACCGCCGTAAGCACCAATACCAGTACCTGACTGAGAGTCAGTAAAATCATCACCATCGATTGTGACTTTATTCAATGCACCACCTACATAAAATCCTGTTGTGTCGGTGGCCGCAGAAACTTGGGCTGTCGCTAATACTGATAATAAAGAAATGGTAACTAAAGATAATTTTTTCATCATACTTCCCTAATGATTTAAGCTGATAACTAAACGCTGCGGATATTACAACAAACCGATAAGAAGAGTTACCGGTGACAAAAATTAAATACACTCTATACAGGATTGATTCAGCTTTAAATAAGCGGCTCAAAAAGAACCGCTATACAGTCGTAGACTTGTTTTAACCGCGACATCTCATCCTAAACTTACGGATTGAGACTCGGCTCCAGTTTTACCGGATCTTGGTGAATAATCACCTCAGCATCTTCAAATGCAGCCTTGACTCTTATCCCTGTTGTATCGGCAATACTGTGGGCTTCATTCAAACTTAAATTGCCATCGAGCTCTAAATGAAATTGAATAAAAACCGTTTTACCCGCCTGCCGCGTCCGTAAATCATGCAGCCCTTGCACCCGAGGGTCTTCCTTCGCAATTTGCTTGATCTGCTGACGGGTTTCTTCATCTAACTCTCGGTCTAACAGAGCCTGAATTGAGCGATAACCTAGGCCAAAGGCTTGATGACCAATATAAAAGGCAATCATTACCGCAAATAATCCATCTGTCCACCACCAGCCATATTGGGATAGGACTAATGCCAATAACACAGCTGCATTAAGGAATAGGTCGGACTTATAGTGTAATGAATCGGCTTCTACCACTGTGCTATTGGTTGCGGCGAGCGCCCGTTTTTGCAACATCACCAATGCCAGTGTCAACACTATCGCAACCACAGAAACCACTACCCCTAGGGTGGCATTTTCCACAGGTGCAGGGGTAATAAGGCGTTCTCCACCGTAAAACAGCAACAAAAAAGCGGAGCCCATAATAAAGGCTGATTGGGCGAGGGATGCTAAGGGTTCTGCTTTTCCGTGACCATACCTATGGTCATGATCGGCAGGCACTAACGCATAGCGAATGGCAATAAAGTTGATAATAGAAGCGAGTGCATCGGCAAAGGAGTCCGTCAGGGACGCCAACATACTGGCAGAACCTGAGTATAACCAAGCCAATAGCTTGATAGTAATAAGGGTCAAAGCGGTAGCCACGGAAGCGCGGCTAGCCAGTTTGACCCAAAAATCGTATTGGGAAGTTTGAGTCATTGGGATTTATATCGGGAAGCTATGACTCTATTGTATATCAGCTAAGTTGCTTAACCGCGAGGTTATTTAACAACTTGTGCTTCAAATCGCGCTTTAAATTTAGCCTGCTGCTCCGCCGTCAGCAGATTGTAAATTTGGTTCTGCATCTTCATACGCTCGATAGCATGCTCTTGACGCTTTTCTTGCTGCGCGCTGAGTAACGCCTTGGCCTGTGCTTCATCAAAGCTTGCAGAGGTGATTAAAGCTTGCAGTTCATTGCGAAGGGCTAAACGTGCTTCTTTCGTTGGTCGATCTTCACTGCGAGCGGCACGTTGCTCGGCAAACAGTTTTTTAATATCGGCCTTCTGCGCATCGGTTAAATCGAGCCCTTCAAACATTCTGTGCATACCGTCATGGGCCATCCTATCGCCTTTTTTATGGAACTCACCCATTGAATGGTCACAACCTTGAGTCGGTTCTGCATTGACCGTTGTCGCTAATACGGCTGAGCTTGCGAATAAGGCAAATAGGCCTGCTTTTAAAGGAGATAATGTTTTCATCATGTTAACCTCAATAGTTCAACTTTATGTTGTAAAGATAAGACACAGTGACGACCCTTTTAAAAGCCAAATCACTTTCGACCATTACAGTCTAAAGGGCTATATGTAAGTGAGGGCGTTGCCTGAGTAAATCACTGTAAAGTTGCGACAATAACTCTGCCCAAACAACCTTAATATGCTGAAACTCGACTCTTGAGGTAACTTGGATATAGCAGATTCTCTATTCTTTACTTTGGCTTACATTGCTACACAGCAATTGACATCAAAACGGGTATACTCAGCCAAAGTACAAAATTGCCAGTGATAAAAGCGTATAAAGCCATATCACAAAGATTAAGGAACAGTATGAGTCGGATATTATTGATCGATGACGATCTCGGTTTATCGGAACTCCTCGGGCAATTACTCGAGTTAGAAGGGTTTAAGTTAACCCTGGCCTACGATGGCAAACAGGGCCTAGAGTTGGCCTTGGCGACGGACTACGATTTGATCTTACTCGATGTGATGTTACCTAAGTTAAATGGTTTCGAAGTGCTACGCGCCCTACGACAACATAAGCAAACCCCAGTGTTAATGCTGACCGCCCGAGGTGATGAAATCGACCGCGTTGTTGGCCTTGAAATCGGGGCCGACGACTATTTGCCTAAGCCCTTTAACGACAGAGAGCTTATCGCCCGTATTCGCGCCATTATCCGCCGCTCCCATTTAACGGCCCAAGAAATTCATGCGACTCCAGCACAGGAATTTGGTGATCTGCGTTTAGACCCTTCCCGCCAAGAGGCTTACTGTAACGAGCAGTTGATCATACTCACTGGCACAGAATTTACCCTGCTGCATACTCTGGCGCTGCACGCTGGCGAGTTAATGAATAAGGAAGAATTAAACGAAATTGTGCTCGGTAAAAAACTGATGCCCTTCGATCGCAGTTTAGATATGCACCTGTCCAATTTACGGAAAAAGCTCCCCGAACGTAGCGATGGCAGGCCGAGGGTGAAAACTATCCGTGGCAAAGGCTATATTTGGTTACCCTAAACGGCGGAGTTGACTGTGCCTAATCGCTTATTTATCAAATTATTACTCGGATTTTGGCTCTGCAGCTCGCTGATCATTGCTTTGGTTGGCCTATTGCCATTGCTACAACAAAATCATGATAGGGCACCCATTCCACCGCACCTTGAAAAAATGCTCGCCACGGTTGCATTACGCATCCAAGAAAATCCGACTCTACTCAAATCAGATTTTCTGCGCCGCTGGGAAAGACACAGGGATATAGAAGGTAAACCACTGCGGCTGTACTTAGTAAACAGCCAAGGACAAGTGCTTAATACCAATAGAATAAGCCGCGGTGTTCGCAGCTTTATGTTAATGACCGATGAAGAAAAACAACCTATTAGCCATCAATTTAAAGACGAATTGGTTTTCGGTCCCCACCAATTCACCTTAGAAGGTGAAACCTATTTTATCTATGGCCGCCTACCGGATATCCATCCGCGTCCTTGGTTTTTCTTCTTCATTGAAAACAAGCTATTAACGCTAAGCCTAGCGATTTTTCTATCGGGATTACTCTGTGGCCTACTCGCATGGCATCTAGGCAAAGCATTAAATTCACTTAAAAAGAGTGCCAATGCCCTCGCAGAAGGTGACTTAAGCAACCGCGTAGATAGGGCAACAACCCAACGTAATGATGAAATAGGCCAACTCGCCACTGCTTTTAACAGCATGGCGGATTCCATTGAAGCTATGGTGAACAACCAACAGCGGTTGATGGGTGACATTTCCCATGAACTGCGCACCCCCTTGACGCGCCTGCAACTATCCCTCGCCCTCGCCCGTAAAAAGGGGCAGCAAACCACAGAGACAGACCGCATCGCCTACGAGGCCGAGCAGTTAGAGAAACTGATCGCCGAGTTACTCGAGTTGTCACGAGTTAAACTCAGCACTAACGAGACAAAGGTCAAATTAGGCCTAGCCGAATCCTTAAGCCAAGTATTGGATGATGCAGAATTTGAAGCCGAGCAACAGGGCAAAAAAATCACCATAGAAATAGATGAAGATATCGAATTAGCTCAATTTCCAAAATCCCTTTCCCGCGCCATCGAAAACCTGCTGCGCAATGCGATTCGTTATGCCCAAAATGATATCTATATACACGCCAGCGCCACGGCTGATGAAGTCTATATCACCATTAAAGATGATGGTCCTGGCATTGATGCCTCTGAGCTTGATGCTATTTTTAAGCCTTTCTACCGCCCCGATTCGGCAAGACAGAGAGAAAGTGGCGGTTGGGGTTTAGGACTTGCCATTACCGAAGCTGCGATTACCGCCCATAAGGGTAAGATTAAGGCGAAAAACTGCATTCCACATGGGCTTGAAGTCAATATTACTCTACCTGTTTAAACCTTAAATCAATCGACATGGGACTAAACCTTACGCTTAGAGCTAAGCTTTAAGTCCCATCTGTTTCAATTTACGATACAAGGCATTACGGCTAATCCCTAAGCGTTTAGCGCATTGACTTACATTGCCATTACAAGCCTGAAATGCCTGCTGCACATTGCTATAAATCGCCTTATTTAAGGAGTCTGATCTAACCGCCGCGATATTCAACTCCGCAGTGAACTTGCCACTTTGCAGCAGTGATGCTGGATCTTGATGAGTTATCGCCTCTTCTGATAACAACTCAGCATTTAACCGTTCCACTTTTTGCGGCTCGCCCGCTAATTTAGCCGCCAGATAATCGGGCAAATGCTGCCACGTTAGGGTGCCATCTCCTTCTGCCATCAAGCAAGCCACTTGCATAAGGTTATCCAGTTCACGCAAATTGCCCGGCCAGTCGTGTTGCATCAATTGCCCTAGCAGTTCAGGGCAGATATCCTGCGCGGCGATACGATGTTTACGATGCAATTTATGGATAATACGCTCGATATCCAGCCGCTCACGCAGCGCAGGTAAACGTACTTGCAGACCATTCAATCGATAGAATAAATCCTGCCGAAACAACCCTTGAGTCACCTGTTGTTCTAAATCCATATGGGTCGCGGCAATGATTTGAATGTCGACTTTAAAGCTTTGATTACTGCCAACGGGCACCACTTCGCGCTCCTGCAGTACTCTGAGTAAACGACTCTGGGCCGCCAGCGGCATTTCACCGATTTCATCTAAAAACAAAAAACCGCCGTGGGCTTGGCGAATTTTACCGATAAATCCAGTGCGGTTGGCCCCAGTAAACGCGCCTGCCTGAT
This sequence comes from Shewanella sp. KJ2020, assembly GCF_024197625.1. Lineage (NCBI taxonomy): Bacteria > Pseudomonadati > Pseudomonadota > Gammaproteobacteria > Alteromonadales > Shewanellaceae > Shewanella > Shewanella sp. KJ2020. Next base: position 93,703 of record NZ_JAKUKD010000018.1, read on the forward strand.
AACCAAAGAGTTCAGATTCGACTAACTCGGCGGGCAATGCGGCGCAGTTCACCGCCACTAAGGGCTCGGTGCGACGCGCACTCTGGGCGTGGAGTTTTTTCACAAACTGCTCTTTACCGACGCCGGTTTCACCAAGCACTAACAGCGGAATTTGTTTAGTGATCACCTTATTGGCATGTTGCCATGCGCGCTCAAGTTGAGGATCGCGAAACCGCACACCCAATTGATTAAGCGATTTATTGCTCATCGCCACCCGACTCTTGGCGCTGGGAATATTTAAGGATTGAGTCTGTAGATGTAAGTCTAAATGCTGATTAAAGCCACCCGCACGGCTCCAATTATCGCCTAAGTACTGCTCAACGCTATCACCCACCTTGGCTTGATTAAGCAATTGTTTCGCCATGGGATTATACCCAACGATGCGGCCATCGCTATCGGCAATCACTATGCCCTGCCAACCCGAATTCAGCAGGTTTGGCTGCGCCGCTAAATCGATTCGATAATGGCTATCGGGCAGATGACACAAGAGCGCGGTCTCGACCTGCTGTGCCAAACTCGACACTAACATCAGCGTCTGCTGAGTGTGTCTTTGCTGCTCGCTGGTGATATCAATCACCCCAAGCATTTCACCTTGAGGGGAAAATATTGGGCAGGCGGTGCAACTCATAAAACGATTCTGGCGAATAAAATGCTGCTCACCCACCACAGAAACCGCTTGTTTGGCGGTGAGTGCCGTCCCTATCGCATTGGTGCCCTTGTGCTGCTCAAGCCAATTAACCCCAATATCCAGAGCCACATCCGCCAGTTTTGTGGAGTAGCGGCTCACGCCCCAGTGCCTAAGCACATAACCTTCGGCATCGGAGAGCAAGAGTCGGCTATTAGAATGCGCCATCAACTGATTGAACAAGGGCAAGGCATGGGATTGCACTAATGCTATGAGCATTTGATATTGCTCATGTTTCTGCTTTAGTTCGCTAGCATCGAGCCTAAGTTCTTGGGGTAACTGAAACTCGGACAAGCCAGCGCCAATGCTGCGCTGCCACGAATCGGCCAACCACGCCTGTGTCGATGGTAAATGCGGTTTAACTGCCATAGCCGTGCTCCCCCGAGCTGTGTTCCGTTTCGGCACACTTGAGTGTGCCGTTCGATGACAAAGTGACCACAGGACACACCTCACTCCCTGAGTGCCCATACTGTTTCAAATCTGCAAAATTAGCTTTTCATCATACTGTTAGCGCAACAAGTGTACAACTCTTGCCAGTTTGGCACCCTCCTTGCGATGCACCTTAGGTATGCAAGTCTCAAGTGTTACGTTAGAGAACACTAAGCTAATCAACAAGAAGGAATGATTCTATGATTTATGCTCAGCCCGGAACCGCAGGCGCAATCGTTAACTTCAAAGAAAAATATGCCAACTTTATCGGTGGTAAATGGGTCGCCCCAGTCAATGGTAAATACTTCGATAATCGCTCCCCCGTGAATGGCCAAAACTTTTGCCAAATCCCACGCTCCGATGCCCAAGATATTGAATTAGCATTAGATGCAGCCCACGCAGCGAGAGAAGCATGGGGTAAAACCTCAGTTACCGAACGTTCAAACCTGTTATTGCGCATTGCCGATCGGGTCGAACAAAATCTCGAATATTTAGCCGTCGCCGAAACCTGGGAAAACGGTAAAGCGGTGCGTGAAACCTTAAATGCCGACTTGCCCTTATTCGTCGATCACTTCCGCTACTTTGCCGGTTGCATCCGCGCACAGGAAGGCAGCGCCGCCGATATCGATGGCAATACTGTCAGTTATCACTTTCCAGAGCCTTTAGGCGTGGTCGGCCAGATTATTCCTTGGAACTTCCCGCTCTTAATGGCGGCATGGAAAATCGCCCCTGCGCTGGCGGCGGGTAACTGTGTGGTACTCAAGCCTGCGGAGCAGACACCAGTATCGATTCTGGTCTTGCTCGAACTGATTGAAGACCTATTACCCGCAGGGATCCTTAACGTAGTTAACGGCTTTGGCGCCGAAGCAGGACAAGCACTGGCCACCAGCAAACGCATCGCTAAACTTGCGTTTACGGGCTCCACCGAAATTGGTTATCACATTTTAAAATGCGCCGCAGAATCCTTAATTCCATCGACCGTTGAGCTTGGCGGCAAGTCGCCTAACGTGTTTTTTGCCGATGTGATGGACCATGAAGACGAATATTTAAATAAGGCCGTCGAAGGCATGTTGCTAGCCTTCTTTAACCAAGGTGAAGTCTGTACTTGCCCATCACGGGTGTTAATCCAAGAGTCGATTTTCGATCGCTTTATCGAAAAAGTACTCGCCCGCGCGCAAACCATTAAGCAAGGCGATCCCTTAGATACCGACACTCAAGTTGGCGCTCAAGCCTCTAAAGAACAGTTCGATAAAATCTTAAGCTACTTAGCCATAGGTAAGGCTGAAGGTGCAGAAGTGCTATTGGGAGGCACTCTTTGCCAACTCGATGGCGGCCAAAGCGAAGGTTATTACATCAGCCCGACGATTATGAAAGGCCACAATAAGATGCGTATCTTCCAAGAAGAGATCTTCGGCCCCGTCATTTCGGTCACCACCTTTAAAGATGAAGCCGAAGCCTTAGCGATCGCCAACGATACTGAGTACGGCTTAGGCGCTGGCGTGTGGACGCGGGATATGAACACAGCTCAACGTATGGGACGCGGCATTCAAGCGGGCCGCGTGTGGATTAACTGTTACCACGCCTATCCTGCCCATGCCGCTTTTGGCGGATACAAAAAATCCGGCATCGGCCGCGAAACCCATAAGATGATGCTCAACCATTATCAAAATACCAAGAATCTTTTGGTGAGTTACGATGTGAATCCTTTAGGTTTCTTCTAAGATTTTTAGGGACCTAGATGATGTGAGGAAGCTTTTATTTAGGTTTTTAAATGTCTTTGTAAACAGGCTTATAAAACTTTCCGCATGAGTAATAGATATAAATGATAAACATGAAAGGGCGAATAGCCCTTTCTCTTTTCACTCAATTCAAACCCACTCAGTTGATTTTATCAATCTGCGCTAATCGCTGGGCTAATTCAGCAAGAGAGGCTGCTGTTTGCGGATCGCTTTGGGGATCAACAACCTCAACTAGCTTAAGTTTCGGCCGCGCCGTTAACCAAGAGCTGCCCGCAGTAATGACTAAATCCAGCACAAACTGACCGTAATAGTGCAGCCGCACGCGGTTATCCGCCATGGGCCAGTGTGAGTGCAGTAGGAATGAATCATACATTTGCGCCAAAGAGGTTGTCGCAATGAGCTTAAACCCTTCATCAAGCAAACTAAACTCGGTTGATTCTTCAAAGGGACAATCGAAAGAAGTGATGACCAAATACCCCGAGGTGTTATTGGGTAAAACGCAGCGGTATTGACCTTCAATCACTAAGCCTGCAATAAAGGTATGAGTATGTTGGCCATTGAAATACAAAGGCATTTTCAGTGGATTAAGCTCAAGTCCATCGGTACGTGCTGTTAGCAGTGAAAACCCCGTTATCGGCTGCATCCCTTACCCCACTTATCTCGCCTACTTATCCGCGAAAACACATGCCACGCAGCTCTTGCAGATTCAAATACTAGGACTGACGGCTTTTCCAATAACAGCCCAATAAAATTAAGTAACCAACAAAATATGCCAACAGATCGAGTGGATCGAAATGGCTACCTATCACTATCCGCGCCAAGCGATTTCCGCCCAAGCCTAGCTTGTCGACTAAACCCCAATACTGACCAAACTCGATGGCAAAGGCAAACAGCAATACCGCGAGCGCCAACCAAGGAGTTTGAAATAAGCGCTTAATGCCCTCGTCTTTACTATTGGCGACCGGATTGACTGCTAGAGGAACGACAGCCCGCACCATGCAAAACAGTAAGATCACCACCAATACATCGCCCACAAAACCACGGATAAAACCCGCAGGCGCATATAAAGCAATTAAGACTTCGGTCAAAAATAATAAAACAGCATAAATACAAAAGGATTTACGACTCGGATTGCGGCTGATGAAAGCGCGAATAACGGCGGTAGACATAGATAAGTTAGTCCCTTCACTCGGTTGTGGTCGCAGAATCTACCGTAATACCAAGAGGTTAACAAGCGAGCTTTCGTTGACATTTAAGACTCGCCACCCAAGCAAGCGCACCACTTAACCCCACCAATTCGATAAATGTTCGCGCCTCAAAATTTAAGCGAGGTTTAAGTTTGGGTTAAGTAGCCTACACCTAAACCCACTTAGGAGCGTCACACCATGTCATCAAACACACTGCAAACCATCAAAGTCTGGGACCTGTTGATCCGCATATTCCATTGGTCACTCGTCGGCTTTTTTACCTTAGCCTACCTCACTGAAGGCGAAGACGAGTGGATGACCATCCACAGTTACGCGGGTTATAGCATCTTAATTTTACTGGTGTTTCGTCTGATCTGGGGCGTGATGGGCACCCACAATGCGCGCTTTAGCAACTTTGTCACTCGCCCTAAAGAAGTGCTGGTGTACCTCAAAGGATTCACCACAGGCAAAGCCAAAGACTACATAGGCCATAACCCCGCCGGGGCAATGATGATTGTGGCCTTGATTGCCAGCATAGCCATCACGGGATTCTCAGGCATGGCACTGTACGCAACCGACGGACACGGCCCATTAGCCACGAGCTTTTTCGCCACTTGGCCAGAAGGCGCCATAAAAGAAGTCCATGAATTCTTTGCTAACTTCACTGTGTTCCTTGTGGTCATCCATGTTGGCGGCGTCATCGTCAGCAGCCTGTTACACAAAGAAAACTTAGTTAGAGCCATGGTCACGGGCAAGAAACAACGCCCAGTGGAACAAAAAGATTAATCCATTAGCCATTTTGTTTAGCAATAAGACATCCAGCCCAAAAGGAATGCCCTATGAACAGATTAACCAGACACACGAATAAGAAATGCCTTGTTGTCGCGATTTCAACCTTGCTGCTGACTAGCGTTAGTGCCGCTAACAATAAAGTGCAAAGCCTGCCACTGAGCGCCGAGCGTATTGGCACGCAACTGCAACGCTATCAAGCCCAAGGTGCTGGACCTTTTACCGCCGCCGCAGGACAAAAGCTTTGGCTACAGGACATGGACGGTCGCAGCTGCGCCAGTTGCCATACCGCCAAAGTCACCGACATGGGCATGCACCAAAATACCCGTAAACCCATTGACCCTATGGCGCCGTCGATTACCGCAGATCGGTTAACCGACTCAGCCAAAATCGAGAAATGGTTTAGCCGTAACTGTAACTGGACCTTTAAACGCGACTGCACACCGCAGGAAAAAGGCGATGCCTTACTCTGGTTAAGCCTGCAATAACTCATTTAATTAGAGCGATTAATTTCAATACCTTCCATAGAAGGTAACGATACAAAAAGGAAGATATTATGACTCAACAAGCACACCCTATTAGCTGGATCTTAGGTTCATCACTCACAGCCGCGGCATTAGCCATTGGCGTTATCGGCATCAGCCTAACCTTAACCGGTACAGGCTATGCGGACGATGGCCATGAACTCAACCGCGCCATTCCACAGAATGTGGAATATACGGCAGAATGTGGCAGTTGCCACATGGCTTACCCAGCGAACTTACTCCCCGCCGACAAGTGGCGTGCCATTACCGCAAATCTTGATAACCACTTTGGCGACAACGCCAGCCTAGATCCTCAAGTCACTGCCAGAATTGAGGAATATCTGGTTCAACATGCGGCACAAAATGGTAAGGTGATGAAAAATAGCACGCCGCTGCTCGCAAGCGCAGGGCCGCAGAAGATCACAGAACAGGCATTTTTTATCCACGAACACGATGAGATCCCAAGGCGTATGGTGCAAGATAACCCCAAAGTCGGCTCATTCAGTCAATGCAGCAATTGTCACAACCTCGCAGAGAAGGGCATATTCGATGAAGATACCGTTAATATTCCTGGCTTTGGCCGTTGGAATGATTAGCAGTGCAAGCACTGATGCCCACGACGATGATCTTTCAAACAAAGTAGTCGAGTGGGTTAAGGAGGGCAAGGTTTTGCCCTTCGACACCATAATGCAACGCTATGAATCACGCCTGCAGGGGCGACTGTTGGACTTAGAAGTCGAGCAAAAACATGGAAGGATCATCTACGAGCTCGAAATCCTCCGCGATGATGGCATAGTGTATGAAATCAAGATTGACGCCAAAACCGGCGAGTGGCTAAAGGAAAAGGTCGACTGATGCGTTTGCTATTGATTGAAGATGATACCGATCTGGTCGCGCGCCTCATTCCCGCACTCAACAAGGCGGGTTATACCGTCGAGCACGCCGATAACGGTATCGACGGCGCTTTTTTAGGCGAAGAAGAAAACTTCGAAGCCGTGATCCTCGATCTGGGTTTACCCGGCAAACCCGGTTTACAAGTCCTCAGCCAATGGCGACAAAAGGGCTTGGCTATGCCAGTGCTTATTCTCACCGCCCGCGATGCGTGGCACGAACGGGTCGACGGCCTCAAGGCGGGTGCCGATGATTACCTCGGCAAGCCTTTTCACATAGAAGAACTCCTCGCAAGGCTCGAAGTGTTGATCCGCCGCCACTTTGGCCGAGCCGACAATGTGCTACAACATGCCGGTGTCTCCCTCGATGTCGACAAACAAACCGTCACCAATGTCGATGGTGAAGTAATAGAACTGACTAAGATTGAATATCGGCTGCTACATTACTTAATGGTCAATCCCAGCAAGATCGTCTCTAAGTCAGAGCTCAGTGAACGTATTTACGAAGAAGATCAAATCAAAGACAGCAATGTCATCGAAGTGTATGTCAACCGCCTGCGCCAGCGCCTAGGCAAGGATTATATCGAAACCCGCCGCGGCCAAGGTTATCGACTCAAGGAGTAAAGGCGTGTATTCACTCAAGGGTTATCTGACGCGCAATCTGCTGATCACGCTCACCTTTGCCATGGTGCTATTACTGTATTTTCTGTACCAAGGTATCCAAGTATTAACCCAAGACTTTGTTGCCTCGCGATTGCAACACGATGCCGATAGCCTGATCTCCGCCCTGAATCATAATCCCGATGGCACCTGGGCGCTCACCTCCGACCGTTTACCCAATGTGTACCACAGGGTTAATTCTGGGCATTATTTTGCAATTCAAATCGGCGAGCAAACCCTGCGTTCACGATCCTTATTTGACCAAGACGTGAATATTCCTCAGCTAAACGCGGGCGAACAACATCAAGCCACTGAATTTGTCGGTAAAGAACATTGGCTGATGTTCAGTCAGGCCGTAATCAAAGAAGATCAGTTAGTTACCCTATGGGTAACGGAAGATATTAGCTCACTTGAACAAACCCAAATCCACTTTTTAGCCTTTGCCAGTGCGGCGGTATTACTCACGATTGTCATTCTATTACTAGCGCAGTATCAGCTACTGAAACGTGGCTTTAAACCCCTAGAGCAGATGCCAGAAGCTATCCGGCAAATGCGCACCCAAGGGCAAGAAATCAATCCAGACCAAATGCCGAGCGAAATCATTCCGCTGATTGAGGAGATAGATCGCTTAGTCAATCAATTGGGCCAGCGAGTGCAACGCTCCCGGAATGCCTTGGGTAACTTAGCCCACGAAATGAAGCGTCCGCTACAAGGGCTGCAGTCCTACCTAGAAAGCCTTCCGCCAGAACAGCGGAGTGAGGGCAGCAAGGTGCTCGCAAACCTGCACCACATCATTGAGAGAGAGCTTAAGCGAACTAAGATTGTCGGCCTATCCACTCCGGGGCGTTATACCGTGCTCGATGACGATCTCGCGCCGCTGATCCAAGTGATGCAGCGCATCTACCCAGACCGCATTATTCATAGCCATTACGCGAGTGGCTTAGTGATGCCGTTTGATCGGGATGACTTACTCGAACTCTTAGGCAATTTACTGGATAACGCCTGCAAACATAGCCGCAAGAACATTGAGATCCGTATCAGCCAGCAGAATGTACCAGCAACAGGCTATGGGATAGAAGTGAGTGATGATGGTGAAGGCGTCTCAGATGCCGCACTGTCCGTTATCATTGAGCGTGGCATTCGGCTAGATGAAAACATCCAAGGCCATGGCTTAGGATTATCAATCTGTAAAGATATCGTCGACAGTTATCAAGGCAAACTCAGCTTTAGCCACGCGCAACAAGGTGGACTTAACGCCAGCATATTTCTGCCGCTCCCAAGTTAAGCAGTATACTCACTCGGCCTGTGACCACTGAGTTCATGCAAGTAACAGAGGGGATAATTTGCTCATTTCCCCCTTTCCCCAATCAATCTAGAGATTTATATGAAAGTTATCGACCTAAAATCTGCCCCGCAGCACATTCCACAATTGGCGGAGTGGCATCATCAAGCATGGGCACATTTGAGTTCTGCGGATGCTTCAGTCACTACATTGATTGAGGAAATGAACGAGTATTTAACTGACACAGCTATGCCTACAATGTTTATCTGCGAACAGGCAAATCAAGTAATGGGATCATCGTCATTAATCGCCGCCGATATGGACAGCCGAACCGACTTAAGTCCTTGGCTCGCCAATGTGTATGTGAATGCAGCCCATCGAAATAAAGGATTAGGTAAATTGCTCGTCAATGCCGTCATTGAGCATGCTAGAGCGATTGGTTTACAGAAAATCTATTTGTTTACTGCAGATAAAGCCGATTTTTATCGAGCACTGGGTTGGTCAAGGATTTCACAGGAAGATTATAAGGGCGAGATGGTCACGATAATGGAGTATGAATTAACTCACTCAAATAGATAAAAATATTAACCAAACGATCTACTATAAGTTTTACTAAATCCTCTAAGCCCTCGATTCAAAATCTAACGCACTGGTAACCGCTAGAAAATAAGTTAATTTTTTGCCATTTTTCAACTGAAGTGACCTTGGAAACAAGTAAAACATCAGTTAGCATGCTGGCAATTTGCTCGATCAACTTCGATAGCACCGTTACCCAATAAAAATTCAATTATTGAATAAACTTAACTTATAAAAGTAGTAGATAATGGCTTGGTTTCTCACAAAAATTAACGCTTACATAACAGCCAACATGCGAACCCTAGAAATGGTTGGCGTATTAATGAGGATTTTTAGTTTCTCGCTCGTTAGCTGGCTAGGACCAGAAAGTCCTTTTATGTTTGTCTGGATATTCAACACGATAGATGCAGTGCTACTTACATGGTGCGCCACATTACGCAAAGATAATGCCTACACCTTACTGAATGGATTTTGGATCCTGATTGGGATCATTGGTATTGCAAGAGCTGGCGGGGTTATTCATTGAGATACAAATAAAACACAATAATACAATTAACGAGTGTTCATTCCTTCACAGCACCATCAAGGTAACATCAATAGGTTTGCTAAAAATAAGCCCATACTCAATAAAAGTCTGGGCTCTCAGCATTACGCAAAAATAATCGCTATAACTAAATTAACCAATTTCAATATCTACGCCAAAACGATTGGATAGTTGGCGTTGCTCGTGCAAAATTTCAATTCGACGGCGAGTGTCGTGGGTCAACTTGTCTTTGAGGCGCAAACCAGTGGTAATGGCGGCTTTTTTGGCTTTCTTGCTCTTCATCGGCAAATCAGTTGCCGTTGCATCCGTGGGACTCTCGATGGCTTGAGATTCGATAGACATAGCTAACTCCTTTAATGAGAACCTTAAATAGGCTCTTCCAGTAAATCCCTGCTCAAAACGAACAAACAGGTCATCTTTAATGAGTTCATTCGCCATTCACTTTAAGTAACAGCGCATTTGGCGACTCATAAACTTACAATCCATATAACCGACCTAAGTCAACAAGATTAAATCACTGCTGATAGGGTGAAGATGATCGAGACGTAAGGTCGAAATGAAAAACTGAGTATTGATTAACTTCATCGACACAACAGAACCCTAACGAGTCCTAAATTTTCCGGCGATAAAGCGACATAACAAAGATAGAAAAACAACAGGTAATAATGCAGAAAGGTTGGTCAGCTCGAGCGGCAAAACGCTGTTGCGCAACAATTAGGCTGCGCAACAGTACTACATCTAGCCTAAATTTACGACTTATATGGCATAGCGCCGAGGTAATCTTTCTTGCCAATTTCAACACCGTTGTGGCGCAAAATTGCGTAGGCTGTTGTTATATGGAAGTATAAATTCGGAATCGCATGCTCAATCGCAAACTCATAACCTGTAAGATATTTTCCTTCCCAGCGTGGTTGCGAGACATGGATCGTGGCCGCATTAGCAAAATCATCCGCTTTGAACGTAGCTAAGTAGTCCAATACTGAGCTAATACGCGCTTGCAACTCAGCCAAAGTTGTTTCGTTGTCATCGTGCTTCGGCACTGTATCTAAGTTATCAGTCAAACGTGCCACGCCAATTTTGGCAGTATCGCAGGCAATTTGAACTTGGCGAATAAGGTTAAATTGATCCGGCGCTAAACGTGAGTTTAATAGCACCGCCATATCAACTTTTTTGAGGTTTGCGAAACACTCACCCTTTTCAAGAATAACGCTTAAATTTTTCAGCATCTTGCTAAATTGCACAACCGTTAAATCATAAAGCATGGCATAGACCTCATTGATGGACGCTACAAAACTGCAGCACTTAAGACTATCTTGGGGCAAATAACTCAATTTCAATCATTCTTAGAATTTAAGTATCTGCTTAACAATAAACACATCAAAATAAGCCCTAATAAGCAGCTAAAAATGATTAGAAACAGATGAATCTTTTAAGGAAGAGTATTTGTTAAGCGACAAGGGGTTAAGATTCAATCAGGACAAAAGTGATTAACGGTACAAAAGTTGGACAGTTGAACGAATAATAGCTTGAGACATCACCAATAATGTCAATTTCTCCACAACGAAAAAAGCCTCTGCATTACTGCAGAGGCTTTCGTCTTAATGCTGGCGGGTGAAATATCGCACCGCGATGAGCTCATGAACGAGAGGCATGGATGCCTAACTGGGCTATTAAATGAAAAAAGATCGCATGGCGATCTTTTAAACAATGGCGATTCTTTTCTATGCAAAGTGCCGATTAATTGGGCTTTTCACGGCCTTTATCAATAAAACCTTGGATTAATGAGACAGCTTTTGCGTCGTCCCAATCGACAAAAGATCGCACAAACGCAATGAGCTGACCGTCTTGATCTAGGATAAAGGTGGCAGGAATAGTATCAAGTGGAAATACTTGTCCTAGGTTTTGCTCAGGATCGTAATAAGAGTTAAACCCTGCCATCCCTAGTGTGTTCAAAAACGATTGTACTTGCTGTTTACCTTCAGCATCGATGGATATAGGTAACAGCGCAAAGTCTTCCGCTTTAAACTTAGTTGCCAATCTTTCAATCGCAGGTAGCTCTCTCACGCAGGGTGGACACCAAGTTGCCCACATGTTCACCATAATGACTTTACCTTTGTAGTGGCTGAAGTCGATGGCTTTGCCATCGACATCATTAAAGGCTACGGGTTTGATTGGGTATGTCTTCGGCAATATATTGATGAGATCGACCGTTGACTCTATCGGTTTAGTTGCCTGTTGCATGCCTGGGTAGGCATAAGCACTGCCACCAACCAATAAGGATAGGCAAGATAGAATCAATGTCGTCGCTAATGGATGCTTCATTTATTATCACGCTTGAGTAACGCATCCAACGCTTGTTGATCTTCGGCGCTGATTTCCTGTGGCGCATTGCCACTAATACGTTGCTTACGAATAAAGACAAAACCGATAAGTAACCCGAATAGCAATAGAGCTACGGGACCTAACCAGAGAATGTAGGTTTTAGTCTCCATTTTGGGCTTATAGAGTACAAACTCACCATAGCGGCTGGTCATAAACTCGATGATCTCCTCATCTCCTTTACCTTCATCAACCATCTTAAAGACTTCAAGACGCAAATCTCGGGCAACGGGTGAATTAGAATCGATCAAGTTTTGATTTTGACACTGTGGACAACGCAGTTCATGGGCCAAAGACAAACCACGCTTTTGATTTTCAGGTGTTTTGAATTCGTAAGTATCGACTGGTGTTGCCATGACGGCGGTCGTCATGCTGAACAACAGCACTAGACCACCGATGAGTTTTGTCAGCATTTTCATGATGCGCCATCCTTCACTGCTTCAGCTTGTAATTGTTGGATCATTGGGTAAAGGGTTTCACTCCATACACGCTGGTCAATTGGACCCGCGTAGCGATAGCGAATAATACCATTATGATCAACAACAAAACTTTCAGGTGCACCGTAAACGCCAAGATCTAATCCTAAACGACCATCTTTATCATAAATATTGACGTTATAGGGATCGCCCTGGCGACGTAACTCTTCTAATGCGGGACCACGTTCATCGCGATAGTTAATCCCATATATTGGCAGAAGATTTTTACGTTTTAACATCACTAAGAAAGGGTGCTCATATTTACAAGAGGGGCACCAAGTCGCCCACACATTGAGTAGTGACACTTTACCTTTCAATTGCTCGTTCGTAATCATCTCTGCAGGTGTTTCGAGACGTTCCAGTTGGAAAGCCGGAATAGGCTTTCCTTCTAGGGCGGAATCCAGTTGCTGTGGATTCAAGAATAATCCTTTATATAAAAACACCCCCATGGCGAGAAATATGACCAATGGGATAAACAGAACCAACTTCTTCATACATTCCCCAACTATTGAGCCGTTGCCAATTTCGCTTTGCCAGCTTCCGGCTTAACAACTTCAGCGACCTTTGAGCGATACCGTTTGTCTGATGCCGCAAAGAAACCGCCGACCATCATAAAAATTGACCCGAACCATAACCAGCGAACGAAGGGCTTATAGTTCAAACGTACTGCAAACTCGGTGCTGCTGATAGGATCGCCCATAGTCACATACAGATCGCGGAACAGACCCCAGTCGATACCGGCTTCAGTCATATCCATGGTACGCACATTGTACTGGCGACGATCAGGCTTGAGTAATGTCAGTAATTTATCACCCTTATAAACCTCGATCTGGCCTTGTTGCGCTGTGTAGTTAGGACCAACAACATTCTTAGTTTCAAGGTATTTAAAGGTATAACCCGCTAACTCTTGGCTGATACCAGGGCCCATACGAACACTTTTTTCAATCGAGTAGTTGGACACCATAGTGGCACCGATCACTGACACGGCAATACCTAAGTGAGCGATGATCATACCAAGTTGACTGCGTCCCATACGAGCTATGCTCACATCGCCATCTTTTGGCTTAACAATGTTATAAGCCGCTCTGATCGTCGCAAGAATAATCCATGTAGCGGCAGCGATACCACAGGCAACCCAAGCGTTAAAGACGCCATCAATAATGAATGGCATCACAGCACCAATCGCAATTGAAATAAGTGCTGGCAGTAATAACTGACGCTTTAACTCACCCGCTTTGGATTTTTTCCAACGAATGATTGGACCCACACCCATAAAGCCGAATAGGACTAAAACGATAGGCACGAATACCGCGTTAAAATATGGAGGTCCAACAGAGATTTTACCCATGCCTAACGCATCGATCAGCAGTGGATATAAAGTGCCTAACAGTACAGTACCCGCTGCAACCGTCAGTAACACGTTACAGACTAACAGCATGGTTTCTTTTGACTTCAGTTCGAAACGTGCTGGGCTACTCATTTCGCTGGCGCGGAAGGCGAACAAAGTCAGCGAACCGCCGATGGCTAAACCAAGCAGTAATAGAATAAACATACCGCGGCTTGGATCGGCTGCAAATGAATGCACTGAGGTCAACACCCCAGAACGCACGATAAAGGTGCCGAGTAAACTTAAAGAGAAGGCAAAAATTGACAGCAATACCGTCCAGTTACGGAAGGCTCCGCGTTTCTCGGTCACAATCAAGGAATGAACCAGCGCAGTACCGACTAACCAAGGCATAAAGGAAGCATTTTCCACTGGATCCCAGAACCACCAGCCGCCCCAGCCTAATTCGTAATATGCCCACCAAGAACCTAACGCGATACCGCCAGTTAGGAAGATCCAAGCGGCTAATGTCCAAGGACGTGACCAACGCGCCCAAGCAGAATCTAAACGTCCACTCATTAAGGCTGCAATGGCAAAGGCAAAACTTACCGAGAAACCCACATAACCTAAGTACAACATAGGTGGATGGAAGATTAATCCCACATCCTGCAGCATAGGATTTAAGTCACGGCCTTCTGCTGGCATAGGGAATAAACGCTCAAATGGGCTCGAGGTGAGCAACATAAATAAGCTAAAGCCAATGACAATCAGTGCTAATACCGCCAACACACGGGCAGTAAACACTTCTTCTAAGCCTTTACTAAATAAGGCAACCGATGCAGCCCAAGTCGACAGGGCGAATACCCAAAATAGTAGTGACCCTTCGTGACCGCCCCATACGGCCGCAATCTTAAAGAAGATAGGTAACTGAGAATTTGAGTGATGCGCGACATAGGCGACAGAAAAATCATCGACGGCAAAACTATAACCAAGTGATATCACAGATAAAGTGATAAAGAAGAACATTCCATACGCTAACGGCCAAGCATATCTCACTAAATATTGATCTTTACGGGCAACACCTATAAGGGGAACGCTGATTAATAAGAAGGCAAATGCCACCCCTATTATCAACGAAAAGTGTCCAAGTTCTGGGATCATGGGTTTTCCTCAGTCTCTAATAATATGTTGATTTAGAAAGATTCTAGACCAACGCACAACATGCTGTTCACACAAACGCACGAAATTTTGCTCATTTTAGTATTTGCTATTGTTCCTGTCTGCCTCTTTCGTACAAAACTGGGTGACTTGTCTCATTCTCAATTTTTGAGGTAAATAAAAGTCATATAAGGCCTACAGTTCTGGGTGTGACAGATAAATGAGCCTTAAGTTTCATACCAATTTGACAAGATGGATCAATTTGTGAACCAGTGCCCAACTATAAGCTTTCAGCGTCATGAATGCCTTATATTACTGTTCAATGAATAATCTTTACGTATAATCTTGCTTCCAAGCCGGCGGTAACACCGCTTTTATGCAAACTAAAGTGAATATAGAAACAATGACGACATTTTGGATTTTTATTGCGCTTGTTGTGTTAGTCAGCCTAACGTTGATTTGGATCCCGCATTTCAGACAACAAAAACTGTTACGCACAGAAGAGGCCGGCGTGCGTAAACAAACCAACCTCGAACTGTTTAATGAACGTCTGGCGACGCTTGAAAAAGAGCTTAGCGAAGAATTACTCGATCAAGCCGAGTTCGATGCCCTAAAGAAAGAGCTAGAAATCAGCTTGCTACAAGATATCAAACAAGCGGGTGATGATTCGTTAGTAAATCAAATCAAACCCAAAACCATCCTCTGGCCATCGATCATGTCGGTATGCTTGATTGCCATCTCAGGTTACCTCTATCAACACTTAGGTGCCTTCCAAAACATCGATAATGTCCAACCTGCTAATCCCCATGCAGGCATGGATACGGCGCAGATCATGGCGCAACGTGTGCAAATGATGGAAGCTCAGATTCAAGCCGAGCCAGAGAACAGCCAAGCATGGTTTAGCCTAGGCCATGCCTATGTCTCTGCAAACCAATTCGACAAAGCCATTGCCGCATTTGATAAAGTCATAGCGTTAGTGGGTAAGCACGCTGAATTGTTAGGTCCAAAAGCCACGGCTATGTACTACAAGGCTGGCCAGCAAATGACGCCGCCCATTCAGGCATTGATCGATGAATCCTTAGCAATGGATCCACAGGATCCGTCAACCCTGCTTCTCGTGGGTATGGATGCATTCTTCACGGCAAATTACCAAAAAGCGATCACCTCTTGGCAAACCATTCTCGACAGTAACCGCACCGATGTTGATCGCGCCGCTTTGATGGAAGCCATCGAAACCGCTAATTTGCGGATGAAAGCTGAAACTACGGGTATGCCAAACGATGACACGCACAAACAAGCTAAGGTTGCGAACAAATCGGTGAGTATCGCTATCTCTATCTCTCCCGAACTTGCAGCTAAGGCTAGCCCAGAAGACACTATCTTTGTATTCGCCCGTGCAACTGAAGGCCCTAAAGTACCGTTAGCAGCGACTAAGGTCAGTGCAAAATCCTTACCTGTTACAGTGACATTGGATGACAGCACTGGCATGGGTGGCGATGTAAAATTAAGCCAAACCGCGAGTGTTGAAGTCATTGCCGTCTTATCTAAGCATGGCAATATCAAACCACAGGCTGGCGATATCCAAGGCAAGATCAGCAAAGTGAATGTGGGTGAAACCGCAAATTTAGTACTGGATACCCAAGTACAATAAATCTTCTCCCATAGCGCTAAGTCTTGGCTTAGCGCAGACATAAAAAAACCGGCTTGCGCCGGTTTTTTTAACACTGAAAAAATTACTGAGCTTTAGACATAAATTCAATAGCTGCTTTGTAATCTTCATCAGTACAATCAGTACACATACCACCTGGTGGCATAGCGTTTAGACCAGTTTTCACACTTTTCAATAAAGTATCAATACCTTTAGCTAAGCGTGGTTCCCATTCTGCAGCGTTATGCGCTTTTGGAGCACCAGCAACACCCATGCTGTGGCATACGGTACATGCCTTATTATAAATAGCTTCAGCTTCTTGAGCTGATACGTTGACCGACATAGTCAAAGCAGCGACTGCAGTCATTGCTAACAGTTTTTTCATGTTCAATGTTCCTAATGCAAATACGTACAAAGCTCGACGCTGCCCTTCTAAGGCAGACTCATAATAGCGCACTAAGATTACTACAAACTTCAATAAATCTCACCTTTTTGTGATTAGAATCTCAGCGTAAATCTTATCAGGCGACAAGCATGGCAAATTCGTTAATATATTAGCAAGTCGTAAAAAAGTTCGATAAATATTGCGGTTATTGGAACCACATCAAATTGCTGACATCTAGTACAAAGCAAGTGTAAACCCCCAATAACGTTTGTGTTAGAATCACTTGTGTTTCCTTCCGGCTTGAGATAGAGGGTTCAGTGACAAATATAACTTCAGTAAACACACTGGTATCAGCGAGCAAGCTGACATGTATCCGCGAAGAACGTATCCTGTTTGATGAATTAAGTTTTGAAATTAATGCTGGTGATATAGTCCAAATTGAAGGACCTAATGGCGCGGGTAAAACGAGCTTACTACGTATTTTGGCTGGCCTTTCGCGCCCCTATGCGGGACAAACCTATTATCTCAATGAAGATATCAACAGCTGCCGCGATGAATACAATGAAGACTTGTTGTATTTAGGCCACCTTGCCGGAGTAAAGTGCGAATTAACCGCCGAAGAAAACCTTAATTTCAATTTAAGAATCAGTGGTTATGATGATTTTGATACAGCGTCAATTTTAGCCAAAGTTAATTTAACTGGCTTTGAAGAAGCACTAGCAGGACATTTATCCGCTGGCCAGCACCGCAGAACCGCATTAGCGCGACTCTGGCACAATAACAGTAGAATTTGGATCCTCGATGAACCTTTTACTGCTATCGATAAAAAAGGGGTTGAAGAACTGGAGCAATTATTTATCCAACATGCGGATAATGGAGGTTGCGTGATCCTCACAACTCACCAAGATATGGGCATTATCAAAGATGATAGGCTTCGTAAAATTCGTCTAGATTATCGCTTCGTATAAGGTTAAGCACAATGAAAAGAGGCATCAGCTTTACCCAGGCGTTTGTTACCTTGCTCCAGCGAGATCTCAAAATTGCCATCCGTCACCGTGGTGATATTTTTAACCCGTTATTATTCTTCGTGATGGTCGTGACCTTATTCCCTTTAGGCATTGGGCCAGAGCCACAGATGTTAGCCCGCGTTGCACCAGGGATCATTTGGGTTGCGGCGTTGCTCGCGTCTATGCTCTCGCTTGAACGTTTATTCAAAGCCGACTTTAGTGATGGCAGCTTAGAACAAATGCTACTGAGCCCACAACCATTAGCCATTCTGGTATTAGCGAAAGTGTTAGCCCACTGGATTTTAACCGGTGTGCCACTGATCATTATCGCGCCACTGCTTGCGGTGTTGCTCAATCTCGATAGCAATAGTTACGGCGCGCTCATTGCGACACTCGCCCTCGGGACACCAGTTCTTTCGCTACTTGGCGCTATTGGTGTAGCGTTAACGGTTGGCCTACGCAAAGGTGGTGTGCTCCTCAGCTTGCTAATTTTACCCCTATATATTCCCGTGCTCATTTTCGCAACTAGCGCTATAGATGCGGCAGGAATGAATTTACCCTATGATGGTCAGCTCGCTATAATTGGCGCCATGCTGGTCGGTTCGTTAACCTTAGCACCCTTTGCTATCGGTGCATCTCTGCGAGTGAGTACTAACTAAAATGTGGAAATGGTTACACCCTTACGCGGATCCTGAACGCGCATATAAATTATCAGGAACCTTATTTCCTTGGTTTGCTACCTTAGCCTGTCTTTGCATCACAGTAGGCACAGTCTGGGGATTGCTATTTGCCCCCACAGACTACCAACAGGGTGATAGCTACCGCATTATCTTTATCCATGTTCCGGCCGCCTCTATGTCGATGGCCGCCTATATGGGTATGGCGACGGCCGCCTTTATTGGCTTAGTCTGGCAGGTCAAACTGGCGGATTGGGCTGCAGCGTCCATCGCACCTATTGGTGCTGTCATCACCTTTATTGCGCTCTTCACCGGGGCTGCATGGGGTAAACCTATGTGGGGCACTTGGTGGGTATGGGATGCACGCCTGACATCGGAACTAGTGCTACTTTTCCTATACCTAGGCGTAATATCACTTTATGCATCATTTGAAGATAAAGTGCTTGCGGCTCGTGCTGCAGGGATCTTGGCGATCGTGGGTGTCATTAATATCCCTATTATCAAATACTCAGTTGAATGGTGGAGTTCATTACATCAGCCATCAACTATCCGTATTACCGAGAAATCGACCATGTCGACTGAAATGTTGTACCCACTTTTAATCAATATTTTAGGTTTCGGCCTTATGATAGGCGCCATCACTATTGTGAGATTTAAAGCAGAGATTTTAGCAAGAAATGGCATGCGCCCTTGGGTGCGTGAACTTGCAAAGGCTGAGGAGGTCAAATAATGCAATTCGATTCAATCAGTGATTTTTTCAATATGGGCGGCTATGCATTCTATGTCTGGCTATCCTACGGTGTAACCTTCTTCTGCTTGTCTACACTCATCATTACCAGTGCGCGCCAAAAACGCAAAGTACTGATCGAGATTGCGAAAAAAATGAACCGCGAAGAACGCCTTAAAGAAACTAGGAGTACCAAATCGTGAACCCAAGACGCAAAAAGAGACTGACGCTAGCTGTAGCATTAATCGGTGGTGTTGCCGCGATTGCTTCGCTTTTACTGTATGCGCTGAACTCCAACCTTAACCTGTTCTATACGCCCTCTGAGATTGTTCACGGTAAAACTGATACAGGAGTGAAACCGGAAGTAGGACAACGTATTCGTGTGGGTGGTATGGTGACTGTCGGCTCAATGGTACGTGATCCAAACAGCCTGCATGTACAATTCGCAGTACATGATTCATTGGGTGGTGAAATCCTAGTAACCTATGATGACCTATTACCCGATCTATTCCGTGAAGGGCAAGGCATTGTCGCCCAAGGCGTGTTAGGTGAAGATGGCAAACTCGCAGCAACTGAAGTTTTAGCTAAGCATGATGAGAACTATATGCCACCAGAAGTTGCCGAGGCCATGGGCCAAAAACACGAAAAACTCGATTACAGCCAACAGAAAACGGCGGCGCCTAAGTAATCAATCTCCATTGTAAAAGCCTCTTCGTGAGGCTTTTTTTATCCCTAAATTTCAGCGATAAAAGCTGAACTATACTGAAAGCAGTTTCCCTAAAACAAACTGCACATGACCTCTACAACATCCATAGTCAACCGATGTCTGTTAATACTTCTGCTCGCATTTTGCAGCAACTTTCCCAACGTCTATGCAGCGAAAGTGGTTGTTATTGAAAGTTATCATCAAGGTTATCTGTGGGACAAACAATACTATCGAGCCATTCTTGATAATCTCACTCCGCAACACGAAGTGAGTTATTTTGAAATGGATACGAAACGTATACCTAAAAGCCAATATTCCGCACAGGCCGATCGGGCCTGGCAGTTTATCGAGCAACAGAAGCCACAGCTTGTGATCCTAGCTGACGATAATGCCGTTAACTTCCTGCATCAACGATTAGATATCAGTCAAATACCCGTGGTCTATCTCGGGGTTAATATGAATCCAAGAGAGTACCAACTCAATGAACATAAACTGTTCACCGGTGTACTTGAAAGACCATTGCTTCGGCGCTCGTTAATTCTTATCCATCGGCTGTTACCAAAATCAGAACATAGAAAAATCTTGGTGATGTTCGATCAAAGCAATACATCCAAACTTGCGGCCGATTACATTAGCAAACAGCAATCAAGCATGTTGAGTAATATTGAGGTCAACATAGTACAACTGAATCGCCTAGAGGAATGGCAGCAACAAGTACTAACAGCCAAGGAACAAGGTTATAGCGCTATTGTTATAGCACTCTATCAGACGGTAAGAGATGCAGGTAATCGCTCTGTCGACGCCGAACAACTGCTTAAATGGATTGCGGAGAATACCCCTGTGCCTAATTTTGGGTTTTGGGGATTCAGTGTCTCCGCCGATGGCAACATAGGTGGCTATGTGTTAGATGGCTACCATCACGGAACCATAGCGGCGAAAATGGCAGCAAAGATCCTTGCGGGTGAAAAACCAGAGGATATTTTCCCGGTAACAGATGACCTTGGAACCTATATGTTCAGCCGGCATGGAGTCGAGAAATGGCAGCTAAATCTACCTAAAGAGGTAGAAAAACAAACGCTATGGGTAGATTAAAGACGAATGAAAGGCATAAAAAAACCGGGCTATTGCCCGGTTTTTTAAATGTGTAACCTTAATTATTCAGCAGCTTCAACATCAACAGCTTGAGCAGCTTCTGGGCGACCAACTAGCTCGATGTAAGCCATTGGGGCTTTATCACCAGCACGTAAACCGCACTTAAGGATACGGGTATAGCCACCAGGACGTTCCTGGTAACGTGGACCCAACTCAGTAAATAACTTACCTACGACTTCAGCGTCGCGAGTACGTGCAAACGCTAAACGACGGTTTGCAACGCTGTCACTCTTAGCAAGTGTTATCAGAGGCTCAACTACGCGACGCAGTTCTTTCGCTTTAGCTACGGTTGTCTTGATGATCTCATGACGAACCAGTGAGCTTGCCATGTTACGGAACATAGCTTGGCGGTGGCTGCTGTTGCGGTTAAGTTGACGACCACTCTTACGATGGCGCATGACCTAATCCTTATAACCTAAATCTGTACAAACCTGAGACTTATAGGTCGTCTGCTAAACTAGCTGGAGGCCAGTTTTCCAAACGCATACCTAACGACAGTCCGCGAGAAGCCAAAACGTCCTTAATTTCAGTAAGAGATTTCTTACCTAGGTTAGGGGTTTTCAGCAACTCAACTTCAGTACGCTGTACCAGATCTCCGATGTAATGAATCGCTTCGGCTTTCAAGCAGTTAGCCGAACGTACAGTTAGCTCTAAATCGTCGACAGGACGCAACAGAATCGGATCGAACTCCGGCTTCTCTTCTTTCAATTCTGGCTCAGTCACGTCACGCAGCTCAACAAACGCATCCAGCTGTTCGGCTAAGATGGTTGCAGAACGACGGATAGCTTCCTCAGGATCAATAGTACCGTTAGTGGTCATATCGATAACGAGTTTATCCAAGTCAGTACGCTGTTCAACACGAGCTGCTTCTACATTGTAGGCAATACGTGCGACTGGCGAGAAAGAAGCATCAACCAGCAAACGGCCGATTGGGCGATCATCGTCTTCGGTCTGTGCACGAGCAGATGCTGGCACATAACCACGACCACGCTCAACGCGAATACGCATGCTGATATCATTGTTACCCGTCAAATGACAGATAACATGATCAGGATTCACGATAGTGACATCACCATCATGCGTGATATCTGCTGCGATGACAGGGCCTGCGCCGGACTTGCTCAACGTAAGCATAGCCTCGTCTTTACCCTCGATAGTCACTGCTAACCCTTTCAGGTTTAACAAGATCTCAAGGATATCTTCTTGTACGCCTTCCTTACTGCTGTATTCGTGCAGTACACCGTCAATCTCGACTTCGGTAACCGCGCAGCCGGGCATAGACGACAATAGGATGCGACGCAACGCGTTACCTAAAGTGTGGCCGAAACCACGCTCAAGCGGTTCCAGTGTAACCTTGGCACGTGTTGAGTTAACCTGCTCGATATCAACGAGACGCGGTTTAAGAAATTCTGTAACAGAACCCTGCATTGTGTCCTCTCTTGTTTGTTAGCCTTACTTAGAGTAAAGCTCGACGATCAGCTGTTCGTTAATTTCCGCAGACAAATCGCTACGTTCTGGAACGCGCTTGAAAGCACCTTCCATTTTCGCGCTGTCGACTTCAACCCATGTAGGCTTCTCGCGTTGAGCTGCCACTTCTAAAGCCGCTTTGATACGAGCTTGAGTGCGTGACTTCTCGCGGATGCTCACAACATCATTCGCAGACACTTTGAATGACGGAATGTTAACAACACGACCGTTAACCATAATTGATTTATGGCTTACTAGCTGACGTGATTCTGCACGAGTCGCACCGAAGCCCATACGATAAACAACGTTATCTAAACGGGTTTCTAAAAGTTGCAACAGGTTTTCACCGGTGTTGCCTTTCAGACGTGCAGCATCTTTGTAGTAGTTACGGAATTGTTTTTCTAACACACCGTAAATACGACGAACTTTTTGTTTTTCGCGTAACTGTAAACCGTACTCTGACAGACGTGGCTTACGAGCGCCATGCTGTCCAGGTGCAGATTCCAGTTTACACTTTGAATCGATTGCTCTCACACCGCTTTTTAAGAAAAGGTCTGTACCTTCTCGGCGGCTGAGCTTGAGCTTGGGACCCAAGTATCTTGCCATGATCTTTCTCCAACTATCCTAATGAAACGGCGTTATACACGACGCTTTTTAGGAGGACGACAACCATTATGAGGGATCGGCGTCACATCGGTAATGTTGGTAATTTTATAACCAACAGCGTTCAGCGCACGAATGGCTGACTCACGACCTGGACCTGGACCCTTCACAAACACTTCAAGGTTTTTTAAACCGTAGTCTTGAGCAGCAGCACCTGCACGCTCAGCAGCCACCTGTGCAGCAAATGGAGTAGATTTACGTGAACCACGGAAACCTGAACCACCTGAAGTAGCCCATGACAACGCATTACCTTGACGATCTGTAATGGTGACAATAGTGTTGTTGAAAGAAGCATGGATATGAGCCATGCCATCTGCAACCTGTTTACGTACGCGCTTACGCGGAGAACGTGACGGAACTTTAGCCATTGCTTTACCTTCCCGTTACTTTCTAATTGGTTTACGTGGACCTTTACGCGTACGCGCATTGGTCTTAGTACGTTGCCCACGAAGAGGCAGGCTACGACGATGGCGGAGACCACGATAACAACCAAGATCCATAAGACGCTTGATGTTCATTGAAATCTCACGACGTAAGTCACCTTCTACAACGTATTTGGCGACTTCTTCGCGTAGTGTATCTATTTGAGCTTCGCTCAATTCCTTGATCTTAGCAGTTTCAGCGATTGCTGTAGCCGCGCAGATTGCTCTAGCGCGAGTACGGCCGATGCCGAAAATTGCAGTCAATGCGATGACTGTATGCTTTTGATCAGGAATGTTAATGCCAGCGATACGGGCCACTATGCACTCCTTAAGTTAAAGGCCAACTGCGAAAAGCCCGAAAGGATACTCGACAGCTGACAGATTTGCAAACAATATTTTGTTCAGCCCAAGATTGGGCTGAACAAATTTTCTTAATTAGCCTTGACGCTGTTTGTGTTTTGGTTCAACACAGATAACGCGTACAACGCCACTACGCTTGACGATCTTGCAGTTACGGCAGATCTTCTTCACGGAAGCTCGAACTTTCATTTCATCACTCCGTAAAGCTAATTAGCGACCAAAGCGATCTAAATTCGCTTTGTTTACTAGGTTAGCTTTCTTCATCACAGACTCATACTGATGAGACATCATATGGGTCTGAACCTGAGCCATGAAGTCCATGATCACAACTACCATAATAAGTAGTGAAGTACCGCCAAAATAGAACTGTACTTTCCATGCGATTAACATGAACTCCGGAATTAAACAGATAAAGGTAATGTATAACGCGCCTGCTAATGTCAAACGGGTCATTACTTTATCAATGTAACGCGAAGTCTGTTCTCCAGGACGGATCCCAGGGATGAATGCACCACTCTTCTTCAGGTTATCAGCTGTCTCACGTGGATTAAACACCAACGCAGTATAGAAGAAACAGAAGAAAATAATTGCTGTTGCATATAATAATGAGTAAAGCGGTTGTCCTGGTGACACAGCCAGTGAAAAATCACTTAACCATGACATGGACTCATTTTGACCAAACCACTGAGCCAGTGTGCCTGGGAACAAAATGATGCTTGACGCAAAAATTGGCGGAATAACACCTGCCATGTTTATTTTCAGCGGTAGATGGGTACTTTGCGCAGCGAACACCTTACGGCCTTGCTGACGCTTAGCATAGTTAACGACGATACGACGTTGACCACGTTCTACAAACACTACAAAATAAGTCACTGCAAACACAATTACCGCGAGCAACAACAATACTAACACATTCAAGTCACCTTGACGCGCCTGCTCAGCCGTTTGGCCGATAGCGGAAGGTAATCCAGCAACAATACCTGCGAAAATCAAAATCGAGATACCATTACCTATACCACGTTCGGTAATCTGCTCACCTAGCCACATCAGGAACATAGTTCCAGTAACTAAGCTGACAACCGCAACAAAATAGAATCCAAAACCAATGTTGACCACAAGGCCAGGCACTAAATTTGGTAACCCAGTTGCTATACCGACCGACTGGAATGTACCCAGCACTAAGGTGCCCCATCGAGTATATTGACTGATTTTCTTACGTCCTGATTCGCCTTCCTTTTTCAGTTCAGCGAGTGCAGGATGCACCACAGTCAATAACTGCATAATGATCGATGCCGAAATATACGGCATGATACCCAATGCAAAGATAGAAGCACGCTCAAGGGCACCACCCGAGAACATGTTAAACATGCCAAGGATGGTTCCACTTTGCTGAGCAAACAGCTCTGCTAATACAGCTGCGTCAATACCAGGAATTGGCACAAACGAACCGGCCCTAAAGACGATAATCGCACCAATCACGAACAGGAGGCGAGCTTTCAACTCAGAAAGTCCACCTTTCGCGCTTTTTAAATCAAGTCCTGGTTTTGCCATCGACGTATTATTCCTCGATCTTACCGCCGGCAGCTTCAATAGCTGCACGTGCACCTTTGGTTACCTTCAGACCTTTAACAGTCACAGGGCGCTCAATGGTACCTGAAAGAACAATTTTCGCAAACTGGATGTTGCGAGTAATAACGTTCGCATCTTTCAGAGCGTTTAAGTCGATAACATCACCGTTAACTTTAGCTAGTTCGAGTACACGAACTTCAGCTGTTACCATAGCGCGACGCGAGGTAAAACCAAATTTAGGTAAACGGATCTTAAGTGGCATTTGACCACCCTCGAAGCCAGGGCGTACACCGCCACCAGAACGAGATTTTTGGCCTTTATGACCACGACCCGCTGTTTTACCTAAGCCTGAACCCATACCACGGCCTACGCGCTTTGGTGCATGCTTAGAGCCTGCAGCTGGAGATAGAGTATTTAAACGCATCTATTAATCCTCCACCTTAACCATGTAGTAGACCTTGTTGATCATACCGCGAACAGAAGGAGTATCTTCTAATTCAACAGTGTGACCAATGCGACGCAGACCAAGACCTGTTAAGGTTGCACGGTGTTTTGGTAAACGACCGATAGCACTTTTAGTCTGAGTAACTTTTACAGTTTTAGTTGCCATGGTGCATTACCCCCGAATTTCGTCAACATTCAGGCCACGCTTAGCTGCGATTTGCGAAGGTGACTTCATGTGCACCAATGCATCGACAGTCGCGCGAACGATGTTGATCGGGTTAGTAGAACCGTATGCTTTTGACAGAACGTTATGAACGCCTGCTACTTCCAATACGGCACGCATTGCGCCACCGGCGATAATACCGGTACCCTGTGATGCTGGTTGCATGTATACACGTGAACCAGTATGACGACCTTTAACTGGGTGGTGCAGAGTACCTGCATTCAACTCCACGGTCACCATGTTACGACGGGCTTTTTCCATAGCTTTTTGAATTGCTGCTGGAACTTCGCGCGCTTTACCATAGCCATAGCCGACCTTACCATTACCGTCACCCACTACTGTTAGTGCTGTGAAGCTAAAGATACGACCGCCCTTAACTACTTTAGAAACACGATTAACTGCAATCAATTTCTCTTGCAGATCGTCTTTTTGCTGAGCTTCTAATTTAGCCATTTTTATAACCCCTTAGAACTGGAGGCCAGCTTCACGAGCAGCATCTGCTAGAGCAGCTACACGACCGTGATACTTGAAACCAGAACGATCGAACGCAACAGAAGTTACGCCTTTTTCGATCGCGCGCTCAGCAACAAACTTACCTACTGCTTTAGCCGCGTCTACGTTACCGGTACTCTTCAGTTGCTCTTTAACCGCTTTTTCCACGGTTGAAGCAGCTGCCACCACCTGAGCTTCAGGATTGATCACCTGAGCATAAATGTGACGCGGTGTACGATGTACAACCAGACGGTTCACGCCCAGCTCTTGGATCTTCTTACGAGCGCGAATAGCGCGACGTAAGCGAGATGTTTTCTTATCCATATCGCGTTACCTACTTCTTCTTAGCCTCTTTACGGCGTACTTCTTCGTCGTCATAGCGAACACCCTTGCCTTTGTATGGCTCTGGTGGACGATATCCGCGAATCTCAGCAGCGACTTGGCCAATTAACTGTTTATCAACGCCACGGAGGACGATGTCAGTTTGGCTAGGGCACTCTGCAGTAACGCCTGCGGGCAGTTTGTGTACTAACGGATGAGAGAAACCTAAAGTCAGGTCAATATCAGCACCGACGAGTTTCGCACGGTAACCAACGCCAACTAACTTTAACTTACGCTCAAAACCTTGAGATACACCAACAACCATGTTGTTTACTAATGCACGAGTTGTACCAGCCTGTGCCCAAGCGTTAACTACGCCTTCAACAGGGAGGAACTTAACTACGCCATCTTCAATTACAACATTGACCGCATTGTTGATCACTCGAGTCAGACTACCTTTCGCGCCTTTGACGGTCAGGGTCTGTTCGTTTAAGGTCACCTCTACGCCAGCTGGAATAGATACTGGTGCTTTTGCTACACGAGACATTCCTAGCTCCTTATGCTACGTAGCAGATAACCTCGCCACCCATGCCTGCAAGGCGGGCGGCACGATCAGTCATCAAGCCTTTAGAAGTGGACACAATTGCGACACCCAGTCCGCCCATCACCTTTGGAAGTTCGTTTTTACCTTTGTAAATACGAAGACCAGGACGACTTACGCGCTGGATAGTCTCAACGACTGGTTGGCCTTGGAAATACTTTAAAGTAATTTCCAGTTCAGGCTTGGCTTCATCTGCTACGGCGTAATCAGCGATGTAACCTTCTTCTTTAAGCAGTTTCGCAATAGCGACTTTCAACTTAGCAGAAGGCATCTTCACAGATACTTTGTTAGCAGCTTGGCCGTTACGAATACGGGTTAACATATCCGCAATAGGATCTTGCATGCTCATATTAGCTTACTCCGTGACAAGTGCTTACCAGCTAGCCTTACGTAGGCCAGGAACTTCACCACGCATGGTTGCTTCACGTAACTTGATACGGCTTAAGCCGAACTTACGTAGGAAACCATGTGGGCGACCAGTTTGATTACAACGATTGCGTTGACGCGCAGCGCTGGAATCACGTGGTAAAGCTTGCAACTTTAATACTGCATCCCAACGGTCTTCGTCAGAAGAAGTTGGACTGACAATAATAGCTTTAAGAGCGGCGCGCTTTTCAGCGAACTTAGCTACGAGCTGTGCACGTTTAACTTCACGTGCTTTCATTGATGTTTTTGCCATTACGCTACCCTTATTTCTTGAATGGGAAGTTAAAAGCGTCTAACAAAGCACGACCTTCTTCGTCAGTCTTCGCAGAGGTAGTGATAACAATATCCATACCGCGAATTTTATCGATTTTATCGTAATCGATCTCTGGGAAAATGATCTGCTCACGCACGCCCATTGCGTAGTTACCACGGCCGTCAAACGCTTTAGCGCTTAAGCCACGGAAGTCACGAATACGTGGGATTGCGATATCGACTAAACGCTCTAAGAATTCCCACATACGCTCACCGCGCAGGGTCACTTTACAGCCAATAGGGTAGCCTTCACGGATTTTAAAACCAGCAACTGATTTACGAGCAACAGTTACTACTGGTTTTTGACCAGCGATCGCAGTCATATCACGGAGCGCATGCTCCATAACTTTTTTGTCTGCAACTGCTTCGCCAACACCCATGTTCAGGGTGATTTTCTCAATCCGAGGGACTTGCATGACACTGGTATAACCGAACTTTTTAGCAAGTTCAGCGACAACAGTCTCTTGGTATTTATCATGCAGTTTCGCCATCGTTTACTCCAATTACTTAACGAGTTCACTGGTCGATTTGAAGAAGCGAACTTTTTTGCCATCTTCAAAGCGGAAACCAACGCGATCAGCTTTGCCAGTGGCAGAGTTGAAAATCGCTACATTTGATGCTTGTATCGGTGCTTCTTTCTCAACAATACCGCCAGCTACGCCCAATTGTGGGTTTGGCTTTTGGTGTTTCTTGACAAGATTGATGCCTTCAACAATTAATTTACCAGTAGGTAGGACTTGAGAAACTTTAGCACGTTTACCCTTGTCTTTACCTGCCAATACAATCACTTCGTCTTCACGACGGATTTTAGCTGCCATTTTGAAGCTCCTTACAGTACTTCTGGTGCCAGCGAGACAATTTTCATGAATTGCTCATTACGCAATTCACGTGTCACTGGTCCAAAGATACGAGTGCCAATCGGCTGCAGGTTGTTGTTCAAAAGAACCGCTGCATTCCGATCGAAGCGAATGACAGAACCGTCTGGACGACGTACGCCTTTCTTAGTACGGACTACCACCGCGTTATACACATCACCTTTCTTCGCTTTAGCGCGAGGAATCGCTTCTTTTACAGAAACTTTGATAATGTCGCCGATACCGGCATAACGACGATGAGAGCCACCCAAGACCTTAATACACTGAACTCTGCGTGCGCCGCTGTTACATGCGACGTCAAGAGTCGATTGCATTTGGATCATTTTAAGTGCTCCGCTATCGTTACTACACAATTCCCACTATGGGACTATAAACGCCAATTTTTGCTATTAATTTAGTCAAAAATGGCGCGCAAATATAACACCATAAAAGTGGAAAGTATAGTATTAAAAAACAAACGGCCCCAAATACTGGAGCCGTTTACCTAAATACCTAATTATCTTAGGCCTTTGATACTACTTCAACCAGGGTCCAAGATTTAGTCTTAGACAAAGGGCGGCATTCGCGAATTGCGACTACGTCACCTTCATTGCACTGATTAGTTTCGTCATGTGCATGGATCTTAGTCGTACGCTTAATGTATTTCCCATAGATTGGGTGTTTCACTTGGCGTTCGATAGCTACAGTAATGGTTTTATCCATTTTGTTGCTAGTCACACGACCCTGCAAAGTACGGATTTTATCAGACATTATGCACCCGCCTTAGAAGTAATAATGGTCTTAACGCGCGCAATATTACGGCGCACTAATTTCAGTTGATGAGTCTGAGTCAACTGACCAGTGGCGTGTTGCATACGCAGGTTGAACTGCTCACGCAGCAGACCAAGTAGTTCAGCGTTCAGTTCTTCAACGCTCTTTTCTCTTAGTTCGCTCGCTTTCATTACATCACCGTCTTAGTTACGAAGGTAGTCTTAATTGGAAGCTTGGCAGCAGCTAAGGCAAACGCTTCACGAGCGATCACTTCAGAAACACCATTCATCTCATAAAGAACCTTACCAGGTTGAATCTGACATACCCAGTATTCAACGTTACCTTTACCTTTACCCATACGCACTTCAAGAGGCTTAGAGGTAATCGGCTTGTCCGGGAAAACTCGAATCCAAATTTGTCCCTGACGCTTAATGTGACGTGTCATGGCACGACGTGCAGATTCGATCTGACGTGCAGTTAAACGGCCACGGCCGACTGCTTTCAGACCAAAAGTACCAAAGCTAACTTCGGTACCGTTCGCTAGACCGCGGTTGCGGCCCTTGAACATCTTGCGAAACTTCATACGTTTAGGTTGCAGCATTGCCGGCTCTCCTATTTACCACGAGGCTTGCGCTTAGGTTGCTGCTGCTTCGGCTCTTCAATCTGTGGCAGCATTCCATCCAGAACTTCACCTTTGAAGATCCAAACTTTAACGCCAATCACACCGTATTGAGTGTGACTTTCAGATGTAGAATAGTCGATATCAGCACGCAAAGTATGTAAAGGTACACGACCTTCACGATACCACTCAGAGCGCGCAATCTCAGCACCGCCTAGACGGCCACTAACTTCAACTTTGATACCTTGAGCACCAATACGCATTGCGTTTTGTACCGCGCGCTTCATAGCACGACGGAACATCACACGACGCTCTAATTGCTGTGCAATAGAGTCAGCAACTAATTTGGCATCTAGCTCAGGTTTACGGATCTCAGCGATGTTAATTTGAGCAGGAGTGCCAGCAAGTTTAGAAACTGCAGCACGCAATACTTCAACGTCTTCACCTTTCTTACCAATCACAACGCCTGGACGGGCAGTGTGAATCGTAACGCGGATGCTTTTCGCTGGACGTTCGATAACAATCTTAGATACTGACGCAGCTTGTAGCTTCTCTACAAGAAACTTACGCACTTCCCAGTCGCTGTTCAGATTATTCGCATAATCTGACTTATCTGCGTACCAGGTAGAGATCCAAGGCTTGGTGATACCCAGACGGATACCATTAGGATGTACTTTCTGTCCCATTGCTCTCTCCTAGCGATCTGATACAACCACAGTAATGTGGCTGGTACGCTTCATGATACGATCAGCGCGGCCTTTAGCACGTGGCATGATACGCTTCATAGTTGGACCCTCGTCAACAAAGACGGCTCCTACTTTTAGCTCATCAATATCCGCACCTTCGTTGTGTTCGGCGTTTGCGATAGCTGAGTCAAGTACTTTTTTAACCAGTACGGCGGCTTTCTTCGGGCTGAAAGTCAAAATTTCGAGTGCCTTAGCAACAGGCAAACCACGAATTTGATCGGCAACCAGACGGGCCTTCTGCGCAGACGTACGGGCAAAACGATGTTTAGCTAAAACTTCCATCTTATTCCTCCCGTATTAACGCTTCTTCGCTTTCTTATCAGCAGCATGGCCGCGATAAGTGCGAGTTGGTGAGAATTCACCAAGTTTGTGGCCGATCATTTCGTCAGTTACGAACACAGGAACGTGCTGACGACCATTATGGACAGCGATGGTCAAACCAATCATATTTGGAATGATCATAGAGCGACGTGACCAAGTCTTAATAGGCTTTTTGTCACCGGCTTCCATCGCTTTCTCTACCTTCTTCAGCAAGTGCAGGTCAATGAAGGGACCTTTCTTGAGAGAACGTGGCATGGCGAATCCTCTTACTATTTATTACGACGACGTACGATGTACTTGTCAGTGCGCTTGTTACTACGAGTCTTATAACCCTTAGTTGGCACACCCCATGGAGTCACTGGGTGACGACCACCAGAAGTACGGCCTTCACCACCACCGTGTGGATGGTCTACTGGGTTCATTGCAACACCGCGAACTGTTGGGCGAATGCCTCTCCAGCGCTTAGCACCTGCTTTACCTAACTGGCGTAGCATATGTTCGGCATTACCAACTTCACCAAATGTTGCGCGGCAATCAACTGGCACTTTACGCATTTCGCCAGAGCGAAGACGTAGAGTGGCATATGCGCCATCACGAGCAACAACTTGTACATAAGCACCCGCTGAACGCGCGATTTGAGCACCTTTACCAGGCTTCATTTCTACAGCGTGCACAACAGAACCTACAGGAATGTTGCGCAGTGGCATTGCGTTACCGGTTTTGATTTCGGCTTCAACACCAGACTGGATTTTGTCGCCAGCTTGCATGCCTTTAGCAGCAAGAATATAACGACGCTCACCATCCGCATACAGTACTAGAGCGATGTGCGCAGTACGGTTTGGATCGTATTCCAGACGCTCAATCTTTGCAGGGATACCATCTTTATCGCGTTTGAAGTCGATTAAACGGTAATGCTGCTTGTGACCACCACCTACGTGACGGACAGTGATACGGCCAGTATTGTTACGGCCACCACTTTTAGATTTTTTCGCCAACAGGCCAGCAAAGGGTTTACCCTTATGCAGGTCAGTGTTCACCACTTTAACAACGTGGCGACGACCTGGAGAGGTTGGCTTACACTTAATAACTGCCATGATAATTCTCCTTTGCTTACTCAGCGCCGCCGACGAAATCGATGTCAGCACCAGCAGCTAGAGTCACATAGGCTTTTTTCCAATCGCTACGACGACCAGTACGGCCACCAGTGCGTTTAGTTTTGCCTTTGCTCACTAAAGTGCGAACTGAATCAACTTCAACTTCAAATAGCTTAGCAACAGCAGCTTTAATTTCAGCTTTAGTTGCATCGATAGCTACGCGGAAAACAACAGTGTTGTGCTTCTCAGCGTTCACAGTGCTCTTTTCAGAGATGTGTGGAGCGAGAATAACTTTTAGCAAACGTTCTTCGCGGATCATCATGCTAGCATCTCCTCGATTTGCTTCACTGCGTCAGCAGTCACAAGCACAGTGTTGAACGCGATCAGACTAACTGGGTCTAGACCCGCTACGTCACGAACGTCAACCTTGTACAGGTTACGAGCTGCTAAGAATAAGTTCTCATCAACTTCTGCAGTTACAATCAGAACATCTTCTAAGTTCATTGCTTTTAACTTTGCTTTCAGCTCTTTAGTTTTAGGAGCTTCAACGCCGAAAGATTCAACAACAACCAGACGCTCTTGACGTACCAATTCAGACAGAATGCTTTTCAGCGCGCCGCGGTACATCTTTTTGTTAACTTTTTGGCTATGATCTTGGGTTTTAGCAGCGAATGTTACGCCACCGCCACGCCAGATTGGGCCCTTGACACTACCAGCGCGAGCGCGGCCAGTGCCTTTTTGGCGCCATGGCTTTTTGCCAGAGCCAGTTACTTCCGCACGAGTCTTTTGGCCACGAGTGCCTTGACGCGCGTTTGCAGCGTACGCTACAACTACCTGATGAACCAGTGCCTCGTTAAAGTCACGGCCGAAGGTAGTTTCGGAAACTTCAAGAGCGCTTTGTGCGTCTTTCAATACCAATTCCATTACTATCTCCTCAGACCTTAAGCTTTAACTGCAGGCTTGATGATCAGGTCGCCATTAGTTGCGCCCGGAACAGCACCTTTAACCAGTAGCAGGTTACGCTCAACATCTACACGAACAACTTCTAGATTTTGAGTAGTAACACGCTCGGCACCCATGTGGCCTGACATTTTTTTGCCTTTAAATACGCGACCAGGCGTTTGGTTCTGACCAATAGAACCGTTCGAACGGTGCGACAAAGAGTTACCGTGAGTCATATCTTGAGTACGGAAGTTCCAACGCTTAACGCCGCCTTGGAAACCTTTACCTTTTGATTGACCAGTAACATCAACTTTCGCTACATCAGCGAAAATATCAACATTTAGCTCAGCACCAACTTCAATGCCCTCGCCTTCACCGTCTGCCAGACGCACTTCCCACAAACCACGACCGGCTTCAACACCGCTCTTGGCAAAGTGACCTGCTTCTGGTTTAGTGATGCGATTGGCTTTTTTGGTACCAGTAGTAACTTGAAGCGCGCGGTAGCCGTCAGTTTCTAAAGTTTTCACTTGAGTAACACGGTTGCCAGCAACTTCAATTACTGTAACAGGTATTGAAACACCATCTTCAGTGAAGATGCGAGTCATACCAACTTTACGACCAATAAGACCGATAGCCATCTCTCAAACCTCTTCTAAGGATCTCAATTAACCCAAGCTAATCTGTACGTCGACACCAGCCGCAAGATCTAAACGCATTAACGCGTCTACAGTCTTTTCAGTTGGCTCTACGATGTCAACCAGGCGCTTGTGAGTACGTAATTCGTACTGGTCACGAGCATCTTTATTAACGTGCGGAGAGATCAAAACGGTATAACGCTCTTTGCGCGTAGGTAGTGGAATAGGACCACGTACCTGGGCGCCAGTACGCTTAGCAGTTTCAACGATTTCCGCTGTAGACTGATCAATTAAACGATGATCAAATCCTTTCAAGCGGATACGGATTCTTTGGTTCTGCATTGACCAGAGCTCCTAAAATGGACACATAAAAAATCACCCTCTAGCTTCTTCCTTATTGGAAAAGCAGAGCGAGATGATTTAACCGTTCGACTCCCAATCGGAGCCGCTATGATAATGATTAACTTAATTGACTAATCATTTATATTCGTCGACCTAGGTCAACGAGGGGGCCATTATACCCATCTAAATTTAGATATCAAGCCCACTGTGTAAATAGTCATCAAAAAGACTATTCAACTTCAGAGTGGCGAGCATTTTACACAAAATTTAAAATAACGCTAGCCCCAAAATAAAAAAGGAAGCCTATGCTTCCTTTTTTAGCATCGTCTCTAAGCTCGCGATTAAGCGAAAATCTTAGCTACAACACCAGCGCCTACTGTACGGCCACCTTCACGGATTGCGAAGCGTAAACCTTCGTCCATCGCGATTGGGCAGATCAGAGTCACTTTCATCTTGATGTTGTCGCCTGGCATTACCATCTCTACGCCTTCTGGCAGTTCGATAGTACCGGTTACGTCAGTTGTACGGAAGTAGAACTGTGGACGGTAACCTTTGAAGAATGGAGTGTGACGTCCACCTTCTTCTTTTGACAGTACGTATACTTCTGATTCAAAAGTAGTGTGTGGGTTGATTGAACCTGGCTTCGCTAATACTTGACCACGTTCTACGTCATCACGCTTAGTACCACGTAACAAAATACCACAGTTCTCACCTGCACGACCTTCGTCAAGCAGTTTACGGAACATTTCTACACCAGTACAAGTTGTCTTAGTCGTTGCACGTACACCAACGATTTCAACTTCGTCGCCTACGCGCACAATACCACGCTCAACACGACCAGTAACTACTGTACCACGGCCAGAGATTGAGAATACGTCTTCGATTGGCAGTAGGAACGGCTTATCGATGTCACGTTGTGGTTCTGGAATGTAAGAATCCAGAGCAGCTGCTAATTCAAGGATCTTCGCTTCCCACTCTGGCTCGCCTTCTAGCGCTTTCAGAGCTGAACCTTGGATTACTGGTAAGTCATCACCTGGGAAATCGTATTCTGATAACAGTTCACGAACTTCCATCTCAACTAGCTCTAACAACTCTTCGTCATCTACCATGTCACATTTGTTCATGAATACGATGATGAAAGGTACACCAACCTGACGAGAAAGCAGGATGTGCTCACGAGTCTGTGGCATTGGGCCGTCTGTAGACGCTACTACTAGGATCGCGCCGTCCATCTGTGCAGCACCAGTGATCATGTTTTTAACATAGTCAGCGTGGCCTGGGCAGTCTACGTGTGCGTAGTGACGTGAAGGCGTGTCATATTCGATGTGAGAGGTATTGATGGTAATACCGCGCTCACGCTCTTCTGGAGCGTTATCGATTTGAGAGAAGTCTTTAGCTTCGCCACCGTAGGTCTTAGCCAGTACGTGAGAGATAGCTGCAGTCAGAGTGGTTTTACCATGGTCAACGTGACCAATGGTGCCCACGTTTACGTGAGGCTTAATACGTTCAAATTTAGCTTTTGCCACGATATATTCCTTTCTTTTCAGAATAGTCCAGTCAAAGCTGGACCATATAACATTTATGTCGTAACTGGAAATTAGCTACGAGATTCAATAATCGCTTTCGCAATGTTTTGCGGTGCATCAGAGTACTTCAAGAACTCCATAGAGTACGAAGCACGCCCCTGAGTTGCAGAGCGCAAATCAGTTGCATAACCAAACATTTCAGAAAGAGGCACTACAGCATGGACTATTTTGATGCCACCAAAGCCATCATCCATACCTTCAATCAAACCACGACGACGGTTTAAATCACCAACCACGTCACCCATGTAGTTCTCTGGGGTAGTGACTTCTACTTTCATGCAAGGCTCGAGCAACACAGGTTTCGCCTCAAGCGCACCCTTTTTGAAGCCCATAGAACCCGCAATTTTGAACGCCATTTCATTCGAGTCCACATCATGATATGAACCATCGAACAGAGTGACCTTCACGTCCAACACAGGGAAGCCAGCGAGTACGCCGTTCTTCATCTGTTCTTGGATACCTTTATCAACCGCAGGAATGAATTCACGAGGAACCACACCCCCAACAATCGCATTGATAAATTCGTAACCAGCGCCTTCTTCATTAGGCTCTAGTTTTAACCAAACATGGCCGAATTGTCCACGACCACCTGATTGGCGTACAAATTTACCTTCCGCTTCAACTGAACCACGAATGGTTTCACGGTAGGCCACTTGAGGCTTACCTACGTTACATTCAACACCAAATTCACGACGCATACGGTCGACGATGATATCTAAGTGTAACTCACCCATTCCTGAAATCAGAGTTTGTGATGATTCTTCGTCAGTTTCAACCCGGAATGAAGGATCTTCCGCTGCAAGCTTTTGCAGCGCGATACCCATCTTATCCTGGTCAGCTTTAGACTTAGGCTCAACGGCAATGGTAATTACTGGCTCAGGGAACTCCATACGTTCCAAGATCACTTTATGATCGTTATCACAAAGCGTATCACCCGTAGTGACTTCTTTTAAGCCAATAGCCGCGGCAATATCACCAGCACGGACTTCTTTTAGCTCAGTTCGATCGTTGGCGTGCATTTGCACGATACGACCGATACGTTCACGTTTCTGTTTAACAGAGTTGTAAACGCCTGAACCCGATTCGAGTACGCCTGAGTACACACGGATAAAGGTTAGAGTGCCTACGAATGGATCTGTAGCAATCTTAAATGCCAATGCAGCAAAAGGCGCATTGTCATCTGATGGGCGTTCTACTTCTTGCTCATTTTCGTCGATGCCCTTAATTGGAGGCACATCAACGGGAGCTGGCAAGAATTCCACTACCGCATCGAGTACCGCTTGAACGCCCTTGTTCTTAAATGCAGAACCACAGGTCGCTAAAACGATTTCATTATTTATAGTACGTTGACGCAGCGCTTTTTTGATCTCATCTTCTGATAGTGTACCTTCTTCAAGGTATTTATCCATCAGCTCGTCCGAGGCCTCGGCGGCAGCTTCGATCAGATACTCATGCATTTCAGCAGCTTTAGCCGCTAAATGCGCTGGGATCTCTTCATAAGTAAAAGTCATTCCCTGGTCTGCTTCATTCCAGTTAATGGCTTTCATCTTGATTAAATCGATCACGCCGGTGAAGTTTTCTTCTGCACCGATATTTAATTGGATCGGTACACAAGTCGCTCCAAGGCGAGTTCTGATTTGCTTCACTACACGTTCAAAGTCCGCACCCGCGCGGTCCA
Source organism: Shewanella sp. KJ2020 (assembly GCF_024197625.1). NCBI lineage: Bacteria > Pseudomonadati > Pseudomonadota > Gammaproteobacteria > Alteromonadales > Shewanellaceae > Shewanella > Shewanella sp. KJ2020. The sequence continues at coordinate 131,574 of NZ_JAKUKD010000018.1, forward strand.
TTTTGTTAACAAATACGAGGCGTGGAACGCGGTATTTGTCAGCTTGACGCCATACGGTTTCCGATTGGGGTTCAACACCTGAAGAACCACAGAAAACCACAACGGCGCCGTCAAGGACGCGCAAAGAACGCTCAACTTCAATAGTGAAGTCAACGTGACCAGGGGTATCGATGATATTGATGCGGTGTTCAGTGAATTGAGCATCCATACCACGCCAGAAGGTTGTTACAGCGGCAGAGGTAATTGTGATACCACGCTCTTGCTCTTGAACCATCCAGTCAGTGGTCGCGGCGCCGTCATGCACCTCACCGATTTTATGAGACAAACCGGTATAGAACAGAACACGTTCTGTTGTGGTGGTTTTACCTGCATCCACATGAGCACAAATACCGATATTACGATAACGCTCAATTGGGGTTATACGAGCCACGATTATACCCTCTCCACCAAGACAGTTGTCTTGGCAATATCAACAACAATGGTGTGGGCCTAAGCCCACACCATCAGATTACCAACGGTAATGAGCAAAGGCCTTGTTAGCTTCAGCCATGCGGTGCACGTCTTCACGCTTCTTAACAGCAGTACCTTTGTTTTCAGACGCATCTAGCATTTCACCTGCTAGACGTAAAGCCATAGATTTTTCACCACGCTTACGAGCAGCTTCAACTAACCAGCGCATCGCCAGTGCGTTACGACGCACAGGACGAACTTCACATGGTACCTGGTACGTAGAACCACCAACGCGACGAGATTTAACTTCGACTGATGGGCGAACATTGTCCAGGGCTGCTTCAAGGATAACTAAATGGTTTTCGCTTTTCTTTTCAGCGATAACGTCTAGTGCCTTGTAAATAATTTTTTCTGCAGTCGACTTTTTGCCGTCTTGCATAATGACGTTGATGAACTTAGCCAGCAACTCACTGTGAAACTTTGGATCTGGTAGGATTTTACGTTGTCCTACAACGCGACGTCTTGGCATAACAATTCTCCGTATGCTTCAGGGATTTCCAAAACTGGAATTCTCAAAATAAACTAGCTTGGCCTTACTTAACGGATAAGTTAAGACTTAGGACGCTTTGCACCGTACTTAGAACGACTTTGGCGACGTGAGCTCACGCCAGCACAGTCTAGTGCGCCACGGACAGTGTGATAGCGAACACCTGGTAAGTCTTTAACACGACCACCACGGATTAAGATCACGCTGTGTTCCTGCAGGTTGTGGCCTTCACCGCCGATGTACGAAGTAACTTCGAAACCGTTAGTTAGACGCACACGAGCTACTTTACGTAGTGCAGAGTTAGGTTTTTTAGGGGTAGTAGTGTACACACGTGTACAAACACCACGCTTCTGTGGGCACGCATTCAACGCAGGCACGTTAGTCTTGTCGACTTTTGGCGCGCGTGGCTTACGTACCAACTGGTTTACAGTTGCCATGTATAGCTCCGAGTCAGTTGAATCAAACTCAACGATAAGGTGTGAAAAATCTATATCCCACAATGGTGGGACGCGGAATTTTAGAAAGGTAATGCCGGACTGTCAAGAAATAGCCAACTTTTGCGGCATTTTACAAGAAAAAAGGCGCCAAAGGCGCCTTTTTGTTACAAACTGATTACTTAATCTTGGCTGCCAGCCAAGTTTAACAGATCAGCGAGGTTCTGTTCCGCTTCACTTGCAGTGATCTTATTCACTACAACTGGCTCGTCTTTCTTAGCACGGGCATCATTACGGGTCTTGTGATATGCGTAACCAGTACCGGCTGGGATCAGACGGCCTACGATAACGTTTTCTTTCAGACCACGCAGTTGATCGCTCTTACCACCTACGGCGGCTTCAGTCAGTACGCGCGTTGTTTCTTGGAACGAAGCTGCAGAGATAAAGGACTCAGTTGCCAGAGACGCTTTAGTGATACCCAACAGTTCACGTTCGAAGGTCGCAGGTACTTTGCCCTGTGCAATCAGTTCGCGGTTAGCGATCTTAACGCGTGACACTTCAACTTGCTCACCTTCTAAGAACTCAGTGTCGCCAGCAGAAGTGATTAAGCACTTACGCAGCATTTGACGGATGATCACTTCGATATGCTTATCGTTGATCTTCACGCCTTGTAGACGGTAAACGTCCTGCACTTCGTTCACAATATAGTTGGCTACGTTGTGGATGCCACGTAGACGCAGGATGTCATGCGCCGCTTCTGGACCGTCAGCAATAACTTCACCACGTTCGACTTTTTCACCTTCGAACACGTTTAAGTTACGCCATTTCGGGATCATCTCTTCGTATTGATCGCCACCGTCGGCAGGTGTAATCACCAGACGACGCTTGCCTTTAGTCTCTTTACCAAATGAGATGGTACCGGAGATTTCAGCCAGAATAGCAGGCTCTTTTGGTTTACGCGCTTCGAACAAGTCAGCAACGCGTGGCAGACCACCGGTGATGTCGCGTGTTTTAGACGATTCCTGCGGAATACGTGCTAAGGCGTCACCCACGTTGATTTGCGCGTTGTCGTCAAGGTTAACGATCGCACTACCGGGTAAGAAGTACTGTGCTGGAACTTCTGTACCTGGGATCATCAAGTCAGCCCCATTAGCGCCAAGCAGACGGATCATTGGGCGCATTTCTTTACCCGCAGTACCACGCTGACCAACGTCAAGGATCACGATTGATGACAAACCTGTCAGCTCGTCTGTTTGACGTGTCATAGTGACACCATCAATCATATCAACGAACTTGATGCTACCCGCCACTTCAGAAATGATTGGGTGAGTATGTGGGTCCCAGTTAGCGATGATATCGCCCGCTTCAACCGCCGCATCTTCCAGTTTCTCAAGTACAGTACCGTATGGCACTTTGTAACGCTCTTTCTCACGACCTAACTCATCGATGATGGCCAGCTCAGATGAACGAGAAACGATAACCAGTTTGCCGTCGCTGTTGGTAACATGCTTAGCATTGTGCAGTTTCAATGAACCCGAGTTTTTCACTTGGACGTTGTTTTCTGCAGAAGCTCTTGATGCCGCACCACCGATGTGGAACGTACGCATCGTTAACTGTGTACCAGGTTCACCGATGGATTGTGCTGCCACAACACCAATCGCTTCACCGTGGTTGATGATATGGCCACGGGCCAAGTCACGACCGTAACAGGCAGCACACACACCGAAATCGGTATCACAGGTAATCACTGAACGTACAATCACTTCATCGATTGAATGCTCTTCTAACTTGTCACACCATGCTTCATCGAGCAGCGTGTTACGTGGTGCTAATACGTCTTCAGTGCCTGGATAGAACACGTCAACGGCAACCACACGACCCAATACGCGTTCACGTAATGGCTCAACCACGTCACCACCTTCGATCAGCGGCTTCATCGTCAGACCTTCGTGGGTACCACAATCGTCTTCGATGACCACTAAATCTTGAGCAACGTCAACCAGACGACGAGTCAGGTAACCCGAGTTCGCTGTCTTCAATGCGGTATCGGCAAGACCCTTACGCGCACCGTGGGTTGAGATGAAGTACTGAAGAACGTTCAGACCTTCACGGAAGTTAGCCACAATTGGGGTCTCGATGATTGAGCCGTCAGGCTTAGCCATCAGACCACGCATACCCGCCAACTGACGGATCTGTGCGGCACTACCACGAGCGCCTGAGTCAGCCATCATATAGATGCTGTTAAACGAGGCTTGTTTCTCTTCAACGCCATCACGGTTAATCACTGTCTCAGTTGACAGGTTTTCCATCATAGCTTTAGAAACTTTTTCGTTGGCACTTGCCCAGATATCGATAACTTTGTTGTAACGCTCACCCGCTGTTACGAGACCTGATTGGAACTGCTCTTGAATTTCAAGAACTTCCGCTTCAGCGTCGGCAACTAAGGTGTACTTCTCAGCTGGGATCACCATGTCGTCAATACCGACAGATGCACCAGAGATAGTAGCGAAACGGAAACCGGTATACATCAATTGGTCAGCGAAGATAACGGTATCTTTCAGACCCAGTTGACGGTAACAAGTGTTCAATAGTTTAGAGATCTGCTTCTTGCCCATGTTCTGGTTAACCAGATCAAATGACAAACCTGCTGGCAGAATTTGTGACAGCAGAGCACGACCTACAGTCGTATTCACGATACGACGTTGTTCGCTGCGCTCACCATTGTCACCAATAATGGTTTCAGTGATACGCACTTTCACGCGGGCATGCAGTTCAGCAGCGCCAGTTGCGTAAGCTTTTTCAACTTCAGCAACAGACATAAATGCCATACCTTCACCACGGCCGTTGATACGCTCACGGCTGGTGTAGTACAGACCTAATACCACGTCTTGAGACGGAGTGATTACAGGCTCGCCGTTGGCAGGTGACAGGATGTTGTTGGTAGACATCATCAGGGCACGGGCTTCAAGCTGCGCTTCCAGTGTTAACGGTACGTGTACCGCCATTTGGTCACCGTCGAAGTCAGCGTTGTATGCCGCACAAACGAGTGGGTGTAACTGGATTGCTTTACCTTCAATCAGTACGGGTTCGAACGCTTGGATACCTAATCTGTGCAATGTTGGTGCACGGTTAAGCATCACTGGATGTTCGCGGATCACTTCATCCAGAACGTCCCATACTTCCGCCACTTCGCGCTCTACCATCTTCTTAGCCGCTTTGATGGTTGTCGCTAAACCACGACCTTCCAGCTTGCCATAGATAAATGGTTTGAACAGTTCCAATGCCATCTTCTTAGGAAGACCACATTGGTGCAGACGTAAAGTAGGACCTACGGTAATTACCGAACGACCAGAATAGTCGACGCGCTTACCCAATAAGTTCTGACGGAAACGACCTTGCTTACCTTTGATCATATCGGCCAAAGATTTCAGAGGACGTTTGTTAGAACCGGTAATAGCACGGCCACGACGACCATTATCCAATAGCGCATCAACAGACTCTTGTAACATACGCTTTTCGTTGCGTACGATAATGTCCGGCGCAGCTAAATCTAACAGGCGCTTCAAACGGTTGTTACGGTTGATCACGCGGCGATACAGATCGTTCAGATCTGATGTCGCGAAGCGGCCGCCATCGAGCGGTACCAAAGGACGTAAGTCAGGTGGTAACACAGGCAGTACTTTTAAGATCATCCACTCAGGCTTGTTGCCTGAAGTGAAGAAGGCTTCCATCAGCTTAAGACGTTTAGTCACTTTCTTGCGACGGGTCTCAGAGTTGATTGAAGGCAATTCTTCACGCATTTGTTCGATTTCTTTCGCTAAATCGATAGCACGTAGCAGTTCAAGAACCGCTTCGGCACCCATTTTAGCTTCGAACTCATCACCGTATTCTTCCAATGCATCCAGATAGGTTTCTTCTGTTAGCATCTGGCCACGTTCGAGGCTGGTCATGCCAGGCTCGATCACAACGAATGATTCAAAATACAGTACGCGTTCGATATCACGCAGCGTCATATCCAGCATTAAACCGATACGAGACGGCAGTGATTTTAAGAACCAAATGTGCGCAACTGGGCTAGCCAGTTCGATGTGACCCATACGCTCACGACGTACTTTAGTCTGAGTGACTTCAACGCCACACTTTTCACAAATAACACCACGGTGCTTCAAACGTTTGTACTTACCGCACAAACATTCGTAATCTTTGACTGGGCCAAAGATACGCGCACAAAACAGACCTTCACGCTCAGGCTTGAAGGTACGGTAGTTAATGGTTTCTGGCTTCTTAACTTCACCAAAAGACCAAGAACGGATCAGATCAGGCGATGCCAGACCAATTTTGATGCCGTTAAATTCTTCAGTCTTGCTTTGCTGTTTCAGAAACTTTAATAAGTCTTTCACGTTTCTCTCCTGAAGGAGTTAAACCGGGTACTCCGCGACTGCGGAGTACCATTCTGTTGCCAAACGCGGCTACTGCCTACGCTTATTCCTGATCCAACTCGATATTAATACCGAGTGAACGGATCTCCTTCAGTAACACGTTGAAGGACTCTGGCATGCCAGGTTGCATCTGATGATTACCGTCGACGATGTTCTTATACATCTGAGTACGACCGTTAACGTCATCCGACTTAACGGTGAGCATTTCTTGAAGCGTATAAGCGGCACCATATGCTTCCAGTGCCCACACTTCCATCTCCCCGAAACGCTGACCACCGAACTGAGCTTTACCGCCCAGAGGCTGTTGAGTCACTAAGCTGTACGAGCCGGTAGAACGGGCGTGCATCTTGTCATCAACTAAGTGGTTCAGTTTGAGCATGTACATGTAACCTACTGTTACTTGACGCTCAAATTCGTTACCAGTACGACCATCATACAACTTCAGCTGACCAGAGGTTGGCAAGCCTGCAAGCTCAAGCATCTGCTTGATCTCTTTCTCTTTAGCACCGTCGAATGCAGGAGTCGCAATCGGGATACCACCCTTCAGGTTTTGGGCAAGACGCATCACTTCATCATCGGTGAATGAATCGATATCGACGCGCTGCTGCACTTCGTCACCTAATTCATACACTTGCTTGATGTAACCACGTACTTCAGCCAGCTCGCGCTGTTCTTCAAGCATCGCAGTGATCTTGTTACCAATACCTTTAGCCGCGGCGCCCATATGGACTTCAAGTACCTGACCAATGTTCATACGTGATGGAACGCCTAGCGGGTTCAATACGATGTCTACTGGGTTACCTTGCTCGTCATATGGCATATCTTCGATTGGGCAAATCTTAGAGATAACACCCTTGTTACCATGACGACCCGCCATCTTGTCACCAGGTTGGATAGTACGCTTAACCGCTAAGTAAACCTTAACGATCTTCAGTACGCCAGGCGCCAAGTCATCACCTTGGGTGATCTTGCGACGTTTGATTTCAAACTTCTTATCGAAGTCTGCTTTCAGCTCTTCATGCTGCTCAGCTAATTGCTCAAGTTCAGTTTGTTTTGCTTCATCGTCAATGACTTGAACCAATACATCCTTACGTGGCATCGCTGCGATTTGGGTTTCTGTGAAACCAGCACCTAACAATAGGTTGCGAGCACGGCTCAATACGCCTTCTTCAAGGATCTTGAACTCTTCGCCTAAGTCTTTACGAGCTTGGGCAATGTGCATTTCTTCGATTTCAATGGCGCGTTTGTCTTTCTCAACGCCGTCACGGGTAAATACCTGAACGTCGATAATGGTACCTTTAACAGAGTTAGGTACACGCAGTGAGCTGTCTTTCACATCAGACGCTTTCTCACCGAAGATGGCGCGCAGTAACTTCTCTTCTGGAGTCAGTTGTGTTTCGCCTTTTGGCGTCACTTTACCTACCAGAATGTCACCGCCCTTCACTTCTGCACCGATGTAAACGATACCTGACTCGTCGAGTTTCGACAGCGCAGATTCACCTACGTTTGGAATGTCAGCAGTGATTTCTTCGCTACCCAGTTTGGTATCACGAGCGATACAAGACAGCTCTTGAATGTGGATAGTGGTGAAACGGTCTTCCTGTGCAACACGCTCAGAGATTAAGATCGAGTCTTCGAAGTTGTAACCGTTCCAAGGCATGAACGCGATACGCATGTTCTGGCCAAGGGCTAAGTCACCTAAGTCAGTAGACGGACCGTCTGCTAACACGTCACCACGAACCACTGGCTCACCAACAGAACAGCATGGACGTTGGTTGATACACGTGTTTTGGTTAGAACGGGTGTACTTAGTCAGGTTGTAAATGTCGATACCGGCTTCGCCTGGGCGCAGCTCGTCTTCATTTACTTTAACGACGATACGGCTCGCATCAACGTAGTCGATCACACCGCCACGTTTAGCGGCGACTACTACGCCTGAATCCACAGCTAATGTGCGTTCAATACCTGTACCTACTAGCGGCTTTTCAGAGCGCAATGTTGGTACTGCTTGACGTTGCATGTTCGCACCCATCAATGCACGGTTGGCGTCGTCGTGTTCTAAGAACGGGATCAGAGACGCAGCAACAGAAATGATCTGTTGTGGCGATACGTCCATGTATTGAATGTCAGACGCGCGCATAAAGGTAGATTCACCTTTGTGACGACAGGCGATCTGCTCTTCAACCATGCGGCCTTCAGAGTCAACTTCGATGTTCGCCTGTGCAATCACATAACGACCTTCTTCAATCGCTGACAAGTATTCCACTTCGTCAGTGATCACACCGTCTACCACTTTGCGGTATGGGGTTTCTAAGAAGCCGTATGAGTTAGTACGGGCAAAGCTTGCTAATGAGTTGATTAGACCAATGTTTGGACCTTCAGGGGTCTCAATTGGACATAAACGACCATAGTGCGTTGGGTGTACGTCGCGGACTTCGAAGCCTGCACGTTCGCGGGTCAAACCACCTGGGCCAAGAGCAGAAATACGACGCTTATGCGTTACTTCTGACAGCGGGTTGTTTTGATCCATAAATTGTGACAGCTGAGAAGAACCGAAGAACTCTTTCACTGCAGCAGAAATTGGCTTAGCGTTGATTAAGTCTTGTGGCATCAGCTCGTTCAGATCGCCTAATGACAGACGTTCACGCACGGCGCGCTCAACACGGACCAGACCAACACGGAATTGGTTTTCAGCCATCTCACCCACAGAACGAATACGACGGTTACCTAAGTGGTCGATATCGTCCACTTCGTCGAAGCCGTTACGGATGTGAATGATGTTCTTCATTACTGCAACGATGTCTTCTTTAGACAGTACGCCACTACCTTCGTCATCAGGAATGCTGAGACGACGGTTGAACTTCATACGACCGACTTTCGACAGGTCATAACGTTCTTCGCTGAAGAATAAGTTTTGGAACAGGGCTTCTGCTGCATCTTTGGTTGGTGGCTCACCAGGACGCATCATGCGGTAGATCTCAACCAGCGCTTCTAAGCGGTTAGTGGTTGAATCGATACGCAGCGTATCTGAAATATAAGCACCGTGGTCTAGCTCGTTAATGTATAACGTGCTGATATCTTTAATGCCGGCCAGTGATAATTTCGCTAAGTCTTCTAAGCTGATTTCACTGTTAGCAGAAACTAATACTTCACCCGTGTCCGGATCGATGTAATCTTGAGCAGCATATTTGCCCACGATGTACTCAACTGGTACTTCGAGCTCAGTGGTATTGGTTTTTTCTAACTGGCGAATATGGCGCGCAGTAATACGGCGACCGGCTTCAACCAGTACAGAACCCTCGGCATCCTTGATGTCATAGCTGGCGGTTTCGCCACGTAGACGCTCAGGAACCAACGCCATCACTAGCGTATCTTTCTTGATCTTGAACTCAACGCGTTCGAAGAACAGGTCAAGGATCTCTTGAGTAGAGTACTCTAATGCACGCAGAATGATGGTCGCAGGTAATTTACGGCGACGGTCAATACGTACGAAAAGTGCATCTTTAGGATCGAATTCAAAGTCAAGCCATGAACCACGGTAAGGAATAATACGTGCGTTATACAGCACCTTACCTGATGAGTGGGTTTTACCACGGTCGTGATCGAAGAATACGCCTGGAGAACGATGTAATTGGGATACGATTACACGCTCAGTACCGTTGATAACAAAGGTACCGTTATCCGTCATCAATGGGATATCACCCATGTAGACTTCTTGCTCTTTAATATCTTTTACAGTGCCCGCCGCTGCTTCACGGTCATACAACACCATGCGTAATTTAACGCGTAGTGGTGCTGAGTACGTAACACCGCGGATCTGACACTCTTTCACATCAAAAACAGGCTCGCCAAGCTTATAGCTGACGTATTGCAGTTCTGAATTACCAGAAAAGCTCTTGATGGGAAAAACGCTACGGAAGGCGGCTTCAAGACCGCGCTCACCGGTAGGATCTTGATCGGTGAACTTCTTAAAAGAGTCTAACTGAATAGACAAAAGGTAAGGAATATCCAACACCTGTGGACGCTTACCAAAGTCTTTGCGAATACGCTTCTTTTCAGAATAGGAGTAAACCATGGGTTTCCTCTGCTTACGAGATGTGACCAAGACTGAATCAATAACCTGAGTTATTACATTCAGCACGTTTGCCCATCACCGTTGATGGCAAGAACCTAACCAGTAATCTCTGCTAGGGACTGCAAAATCTGGCGACAAACGGTGAAAAAAAATCGCCGGCGCATATAGCGCAAAAAAGGCCGACGGTTAAAAAACCGCCAGCCTCCACCCAAGTGGCTTGGGTGAGCAAGCTAAATAATAGCTTACTTGATTTCTACTGAAGCACCAGCTTCAACTAGTTCTTTCTTCAGAGCTTCAGCTTCTTCTTTAGAAACAGCTTCTTTAACTGCTACTGGAGCAGCTTCAGACATAGCTTTAGCTTCTTTCAGGCCTAAACCAGTTGCGCCACGGATGGCTTTAATTACTGCAACTTTGTTGTCGCCGTGTGCAGTCAGAATTACGTTGAATTCTGTTTGCTCTTCAACAGCAGCAGCAGCTTCGCCACCACCAGAAACAACAGCAGCAGCGGCAGAAACGCCGAACTTCTCTTCCATTGCTTCGATCAGTTCAACAACTTCCATTACAGACATAGCTGCAAAGGCTTCTAAAATTTGGTCTTTAGTGATAGACATAACAAATGTTTCCTATTGTTCTGAATTCAATTCTATTAAGCAGCCAGCTTGAAATTAAGCGGCTTCTTGTTTTTGATCGCGCAGGGCGGCCAGTGTACGAACGAACTTGCCAGCAGATGCTTCTTTCATAGTCATCATTAACTGTGCTAGTGCTTCTTCGTATGTTGGCAGTTTCGCCAAACGATCAATGTCAGCTGCAGGGATGAAATTCCCTTCAAAGGCTGCGCCTTTAACTTCGAAGTTAGCTTGCTCTTTAGCAAAGTCTTTTAACAGACGAGCTGCAGCACCTGGGTGCTCGTTAGAGAAAGCAATCAAAGTTGGGCCAGTGAACGTTTCTGCTAGGCACTCAAATGCAGTACCTTCAACAGCACGACGAGCCAGAGTGTTACGTACTACACGTACATAAACACCAGCTTCGCGAGCTTTTTTACGCAGACCGGTCATAGCACCTACAGTTACACCGCGAGAATCAGCGGCAACTGCAGATAGCGCACCTTTGGCAGCTTCGTTGACTTCAGCAACAATCGCTTTTTTGTCTTCGAGTCTTAATGCCATTGGCTTTACTCCTGGATTCTACCTAGGGTATTCCCTAGTATTTACCATACTAAATACTTATGTATTTAGTGACTTACGGTGCAGATTATCCAGTAAAAAAATTTAGCTGGGGCCTGACACCGTCTACGCAGGAAATTAAGTAAACCGTTAAAGTAAACACCTGCGGTCTTGGACGGAAGCCTAATTAATGATGCTTAAAGCATCAAAAACAGACTTCAACCCACAAAGTGCGCGCATTATAGACTAATGCACTCACCTTGTAAAATTAGTTAGCTGTTTCGAGAGAAGCTTGGTCAACAGCAACACCTGCACCCATAGTGGTGGAGATGCTTACTTTTTTCACGTATACACCTTTTGCAACTGCAGGCTTAGCCTTTTTCAGTGCAGAGATTAACGCTTCCAAGTTTTCTTTCAATTGAACTGGTGTGAAATCCACTTTACCGATAGTAGTGTGGATAATACCGTTCTTGTCGTTACGGTAACGAACTTGACCAGCCTTGGCATTCTTAACAGCTTCAGCAACGTTTGGCGTTACTGTACCTGTTTTAGGGTTAGGCATTAAACCACGTGGGCCTAAGATTTGACCTAACATACCAACAACGCGCATTGCATCTGGAGATGCGATAACCACGTCAAAGTTCATTTCACCGGCTTTGATTTTCTCAGCCAGGTCGTCCATACCAACTAGCTCAGCACCAGCTGCTTTTGCAGCTTCAGCATTTGCACCTTGTGTAAATACTGCAACGCGAACGTCACGACCAGTACCGTGTGGCAACACTGTTGCACCACGAACGTTTTGGTCAGATTTACGTGGGTCGATACCCAAGTTAACTGCTACGTCTACACTTTCAACGAATTTTGCAGTTGCTAATTCTTTTAACAGAGCAACAGCTTCGTTGATATCGTAGCTTTTAGTACCGTCAACTTTCTCGCGGATTACGCGCATGCGTTTAGTTAGCTTTGCCATTATATTAATCCTCTACAACCAAACCCATTGAACGCGCAGTACCTTCGATTGAGCGAGTCATCGCTTCAATGTCAGCACCAGTCATATCGGCCGCTTTAGTTTCAGCAATTTCCTGAACCTTAGCGCGAGCGATAGTACCCACTTTCTGAGTATTAGGACGTGGAGAACCTGATTTCAGGCCTGCTGCAGTCTTTAATAAGAAAGACGCTGGCGGAGTCTTAGTTTCAAAAGTGAATGAACGGTCACTGTAAACAGTGATCACGACTGGAATAGGCATGCCTTTTTCCATTTTTTCTGTACGGGCGTTAAACGCTTTACAGAATTCCATGATGTTCACACCTTTTTGACCCAGAGCTGGACCAACTGGTGGTGAAGGGTTCGCAGAACCTGATTTTACTTGTAGCTTAATATAAGCATCAATCTTCTTTGCCATCTGACATTTCCTCAGTTTGGGTTCAAACGCGCATCAGCGACATGCTGATATGCTCCCCCGAAAACAACGGGTGCGGATTATATAGAAATCCGCACCCGTTGCCAAACGGATTTTGTAGTTTATTTAATCAGCCTTTTTCGACCTGATTAAAATCGAGCTCAACCGGTGTCGAACGACCAAAGATCATTACCGACACTTTCACGCGGCTCTTATCATAGTCCACTTCTTCAACGGTACCGTTAAAGTCAGCAAATGGACCATCACATACGCGAACGACTTCACCGGGTTCAAAGATAGTTCTGTGAGTCGGTGATGCAGTGGTTTCTTGTAAGCGACGCAGAATAGCTTCTGCTTCGCGATCTGAAATTGGGGCAGGACGATCAGAAGTTCCGCCAATAAAGCCTAAAACACGCGGGATGCTTTTGACTAAATGCCAGCTGTCATCGTTCATTTCCATCTGTACTAATACATAGCCAGGGAAAAATTTACGTTCACTCTTACGACGCTGACCTGCACGCATTTCGATAACTTCTTCAGTCGGAACTAATACTTCACCGAAGTATTGCTCCATGCCGTGCATCTTAATGTATTCAATCAGTGACTTACAAACTCGGCCTTCATAACCAGAGAATGCCTGCACTACATACCATCTTTTTTTAGCTTCTTTAGCTTCAGTCATTCGAGGTGCCTATACGCCAGTGATAAAATTGACAATTCGCATTAACACAGCATCCATACCCCAAAGAACCAGAGCTAAGATACCCGTTGCAGCAAGGACAATAAAAGTGGTGTTAAGCGCTTCTTGACGCGTTGGCCATACAACCTTACGCACTTCAATTTGCGACTCACGAGCGAAAGCCAAGGCTTTTTTACCCTTTTCTGTCTGTAGCGCAATAAAACCAGCAATAGCGAATGCAACGATAACGCCAAGCGCACGTATGACGGCACTCGTTTCGCTATACATTTGATTGCCAATAACAGCAGCGGCTAGCAAAATGATCGCTAAACCCCACTTCACGATATCCAGAGAATTGTTCTGGTTTTCAGTATTTGTTGTCATCGGTTATTCCGTTACTCAATACGGCCTGAGCTTGAGCACAATAATTAGGGACATAAGACCCAGTTACAATACGCTTTTCGATACTCTGCATTTCCGAACACCCTTAGAAACGCAATCGCATAAGCTCAGGGTCAAAAATCGGCCATATATTGTATTCTTATTCGACTTTGTAAGCAAGGATACGCAGTCGATGCAAGCCACAAAACCTAGCAAATAATCGACTTAAATAAAAAAGGAAGCCTAGGCTTCCTTTTTTAGCATCGTCTCTAAGCTCGCGATTAAGCGAAAATCTTAGCTACAACACCAGCGCCTACTGTACGGCCACCTTCACGGATTGCGAAGCGTAAACCTTCGTCCATCGCGATTGGGCAGATCAGAGTCACTTTCATCTTGATGTTGTCGCCTGGCATTACCATCTCTACGCCTTCTGGCAGTTCGATAGTACCGGTTACGTCAGTTGTACGGAAGTAGAACTGTGGACGGTAACCTTTGAAGAATGGAGTGTGACGTCCACCTTCTTCTTTTGACAGTACGTATACTTCTGATTCAAAAGTAGTGTGTGGGTTGATTGAACCTGGCTTCGCTAATACTTGACCACGTTCTACGTCATCACGCTTAGTACCACGTAACAAAATACCACAGTTCTCACCTGCACGACCTTCGTCAAGCAGTTTACGGAACATTTCTACACCAGTACAAGTTGTCTTAGTCGTTGCACGTACACCAACGATTTCAACTTCGTCGCCTACGCGCACAATACCACGCTCAACACGACCAGTAACTACTGTACCACGGCCAGAGATTGAGAATACGTCTTCGATTGGCAGTAGGAACGGCTTATCGATGTCACGTTGTGGTTCTGGAATGTAAGAATCCAGAGCAGCTGCTAATTCAAGGATCTTCGCTTCCCACTCTGGCTCGCCTTCTAGCGCTTTCAGAGCTGAACCTTGGATTACTGGTAAGTCATCACCTGGGAAATCGTATTCTGATAACAGTTCACGAACTTCCATCTCAACTAGCTCTAACAACTCTTCGTCATCTACCATGTCACATTTGTTCATGAATACGATGATGAAAGGTACACCAACCTGACGAGAAAGCAGGATGTGCTCACGAGTCTGTGGCATTGGGCCGTCTGTAGACGCTACTACTAGGATCGCGCCGTCCATCTGTGCAGCACCAGTGATCATGTTTTTAACATAGTCAGCGTGGCCTGGGCAGTCTACGTGTGCGTAGTGACGTGAAGGCGTGTCATATTCGATGTGAGAGGTATTGATGGTAATACCGCGCTCACGCTCTTCTGGAGCGTTATCGATTTGAGAGAAGTCTTTAGCTTCGCCACCGTAGGTCTTAGCCAGTACGTGAGAGATAGCTGCAGTCAGAGTGGTTTTACCATGGTCAACGTGACCAATGGTGCCCACGTTTACATGGGGCTTAATACGTTCAAATTTAGCTTTAGCCATGGTATTGCCTCAATCCAAGAGTCTTGGTGATGAAAACTTACATATAGAAAAAATCCGATGCATATAAATGACATCGAACCGATTATGTTAGGTATAGGAGCTTAGTTCAGAAAGGCTGGTGCTGATAGGCAGATTCGAACTGCCGACCTCACCCTTACCAAGGGTGTGCTCTACCAACTGAGCCATATCAGCATACAAATTTGGAGCGGGCAGCGGGAATCGAACCCGCGTTATCAGCTTGGAAGGCTGGAGTAATACCATTATACGATGCCCGCGCAACCTAACTAGGCTACCTAACTACCTTGAAAAAATGGTGGAGGGAGAAGGATTCGAACCTTCGAAGGCGGAGCCGTCAGATTTACAGTCTGATCCCTTTGGCCACTCGGGAACCCCTCCAGTAAAATGGTGCCGGCACCAAGAGTCGAACTCGGGACCTACTGATTACAAGTCAGTTGCTCTACCAACTGAGCTATGCCGGCAAATCATTTCGGAACGGGATATTAGGTAAATGTGACCCTGAGTGCAAGCAAAAAACATCTATTTGTTTAAAAAAAGCCGCCGAACGATGTTTTTTTACACGTTAATGGCATTTGACGATGAATTAAACATCGAATACAACCCTGTAGGAGTGAAACAAGGCCCTAATCGCTGATTTAGTATTGTCGCCAATAAAGTCATGGTGTACTGTGCCTTTCCTAAGCTGAGGAAAGCCAATGACATCTAAAAATCCAATTCAAAAAGCACTCTATCTTGCCTTTGAACGCACCCAATGGTCCGAGTTAAGGGATTCAGTCCCCCTAACACTGAGTGAACAGGATTTGGAAAATCTTCGAGGTATCAATGAGAAGGTCTCACTCTCTGAGGTAACAGATATTTATCTTCCTCTGAGTCGATTACTCAATTTAATCGTTAAGGCAAAACAGCAACGCGGTTTAGTACTTGATGAATTCCTAGGGCAAAAACCTTCTCCGAGTCCGTACATTATTAGCATTGCAGGCAGTGTGGCCGTGGGTAAAAGTACTACGGCGCGTATTTTACAGGCTTTACTACGTCACTGGCCCGAGCATCCTAAAGTCGATTTAGTCACCACCGACGGTTTTTTATATCCACTGGCAGACTTAAAGCGTAAAGGCCTATTACAACGCAAAGGCTTCCCTGAAAGTTACGATATGAAAATGTTGGTGGAGTTTATTTCTGCCGTAAAATCTGGCCAGGCACATGTTAAAGCGCCGATTTATTCCCACGTCACCTATGACAGGATCCGCAATCAGCACCAGACTGTCTCACAACCCGATATTTTGATCCTCGAAGGACTCAATGTATTGCAAACGGGATTAGATTCCCCCGTGGATACTCGTAGGCCATTCGTTTCTGATTTTGTTGATTTTTCTATTTATGTTGATGCTGAAGACACACTCTTAAAGCAATGGTATAAAGAGCGTTTTTTACAATTTCGTAAAGGGGCTTTTAGTGATGAAAAATCCTACTTTCACCACTATGCAAACCTTAGTGATGAGGAAGCAAACAACATTGCCGCCAACATTTGGGACACCATCAATGGCCCCAATTTATTGCTCAATATTCAACCCACTCGAGAAAGAGCCCATTTGATCCTACAGAAAGGTCAGGATCATCTTATGTCACATGTATTAATGCGTAAATAGCACACTAATTTTAACGTGCCCTTAGGCTAATCTCACCGCCGATGAAAGCTTGAATACCATCGGCGGTTTCGAGCAATACAGCGCCCTGCTCATCTACGCCGCGACAAATACCGTTAACATGGTTTTCGCCCATCAGCAAACGGATCTCTTTGCCATAGAATAAGTCAGCCTCCTGCCAACGCGCCTTAAATGCCGCCAAACCCTCACGCTCAAATAATTGTATATCTCGCTTAAGCTGCTTTTGCAGCGCAATCACTAGATCGGTTTTATCCGGCATAGTTGCTAAGGTCGATAAATCACTCCAAGGCTGATCAATTCCCTTCGCCTGCTCTTCCGACATCGCCATATTCACGCCAATACCAATAATCAGCTGGCACTCGCTATCGGCCTGCCCCGACATTTCAATCAAAATGCCCGCCAACTTCTTATGGTTGAGATAAATATCATTAGGCCATTTAACCCCAATATTTTCAACGCCATAGGACTTAAGCACTTCAACTAAAGTACATGCTACGGCCAAACTTAATCCCATAGCCTGTGCCATGCCCTGTGGGAATGACCAAAATTGTGAGAAATAAAGATGGTGACCATAGGGAGAGACCCAAGTGCGTCCCCTTCGACCACGCCCGGCAGATTGATACTCGGCCACACACACATCGCCACGCTTTAGTTCACTCGTGTGACTCAGCATAAAAGCATTGGTACTTGGGATTTCATCAAAATAAAAGCACCGATCTTCAATAGACTGCACTAAACGTACCGGATCAATCAAAGAAATAGCATGGCCAAGTTTATAGCCTCTACCTTTCACGCTATAGATAGATACCCCATAGGTTTCTAGCGCATCAATATGCTTACTGACGGCGGCGCGCGAAATCCCAAGTTCAGTGGCTAACTGCTCGCCTGAAACAAATTGCCCGCTTGATAATAACGCTAATATCTGGCGTTTTCTTCCCCAATGATCAGACATGCAAATCTCCCTCGCCGTTAGCCCCAATGATTCTAGGCTCAGCTTCTAGCACTACACCAAATTTATCCTGTACTTGCGCAATAACATGCAACGCTAAGCGGCAAATATCATACCCCGTTGCTCCGCCTCGATTCACTAACACTAAGGCTTGCTTGTCATGCACTGCCGCATTGCCGAGCACAAAACCTTTCAGTCCGGCTTGTTCAATCAACCAGCCTGCCGCCAATTTCACTGTTGAATCCGCTTGTGCATAACCCACAATAGTAGGAAAGCGCTGTGCTAAATCTAGATAACAGGCCGCGCTAACAATGGGGTTTTTAAAGAAACTGCCGGCATTGCCAAGCACAGCAGGATCAGGAAGCTTTTCACTGCGCACTTGGCATACGCGCTCAAAAATCTCATGTGCAGTAACAGTTGCAGGATCAAACGATTGTAATGGACCATAGGCCAAGCGCGGTTGCCAACGTTTAGCTAAGCGCAGTCCAACAGCTGTGACTACCGCGAGATTGCGCAATTTGTCTTTGAAAATAGACTCTCGGTAAGCAAATTGACACTCAGCAGTGCTGATCCGTACAAACTCACCTGAAGGTAAATCAAGATACTCAACCCACTCACACACATCACAGAGCTCAACACCATAAGCGCCAATATTCTGAATAGGTGCAGCACCGACCGTTCCAGGAATTAACGCCATATTCTCCAACCCAAACATGCCATGCTCGAGCGTAAACTGAACTAAATCGTGCCAATTCTCACCCGCCTCAACCTCGAGATAAAACGCTTCAGCATCTTCAGATACCTTTATCCCTTTTGATAAAATCCTGACAACAGTACCGTTAAAGTCCTCTAAAAAGACTAGATTGCTACCGCCACCAAGCACCAACATAGGCAACTGCTGTTGCCATAACGGCAGACATATCGCCTTAATAGCATCTTTTGAGTGCGCCTCAACAAAATCAGCACAAAATTGGGCTAAACCAAAGGAATTAAACGATTGAAGGCTATGAGATAGAGACATGTGTTTGTTCAATGACGACAAAAGCATATTGTAACTGCTAAAAGCGAGGATTGCAGCTCATGCTAGAGAAGATGGCTTGATGAAGAACAGATAGAAACGCAGGAAAATTCCTGTAATTAACAAATTGCAGATGCAAAAAAGCCAGCTTATTCAGCTGGCTTCGTTACATCTCAATGAGATAATTAGTCGCTTGGCGATGACCTACTCTCACATGGGGAGACCCCACACTACCATCGGCGCGATTGCGTTTCACTTCTGAGTTCGGGATGGGATCAGGTGGGACCACAATGCTATTGTCACCAAGCAAATTCGGT